>JBCCHY010000017.1:0-20625 GCA_039028495.1 Patescibacteria group bacterium | reverse complement strand
GACAGGCTGATTTAGAGCCAGCGTTTTTTAGTATTTTTAAGCTCCTCTAGTAGCTCTTTTTGTTTCTTGCTGAGCTTCGTGGGAGTTTCTACGATCACGCCGACTATATGGGCCCCCCGACCATCACCTCGTAAGTGCGGGACACCATGCCCTGATAACTTAAAGTCTGTGCCGGACTGAGTGCCGGGCGGGACCTTCATCTTGATTGGTCCATCAACCGTGTCGACTTCTATCTCTGTACCTAGAGCGGCATCGAACATACTGATACGCTCTTCGCTAATGACCAGGTCACCCTCCCGCGTGAACTTTTTATGGGCTTTTACTCTTAGGTGAACATACAGATCTCCAGCGCTACCTTTTTTGGTTTTTTCACCCTGCTCACGCAGGCGTATTGTTGCGCCATCATCGACACCGGCTGGGACTTTGATCTTGATCGAAGTTTTCTTTCTGTGCACGCCCGCTCCAGAGCACACAGAACAAAGCTGCTCAGGCACATCACCTTCACCGCTACACGTAGAACAGACCGTTGCCTGCTGTATATTCCCAAAAACTGTCTGCATAACACGTACTTCTTGACCAGACCCATCACACGTCTGACACTTCTTGCTCTCGTGCCCCGGTTCAGCCCTACTACCTTTACAGTGCTCACAGGTGTCGTTGAGATCCAGATCTATTTCTTTTTCTGTACCAAAAACTGCATCTTCAAAAGTGAGGTTTATTGCCACTTCTACATCACGCCCACGATCAGGTCGCTGCTGACCACCTCCCATACCTCCGCCAAAGAAACTACCTAGTATGTCGCCGAGGCCACCGTCACCAAAGTCAAAATGGAAATCCTGACCACCAAAGCCTCCGAACCCGCCGGGTCCGCCTCTAGCCCCGGCTCCACCACCGACACCAGCATGGCCGAACTGATCATAACGCTGCTTCTTATCCGGATTACTGAGCACCTCATACGCTTCGTTAAGTTCTTTGAACTTTTCTTCGTCACCGCCCTGGTCCGGGTGGTGCTTTACTGCTTCGCGGCGAAAGGCTTTCTTAATTTCATCTGCCGATGCGCCTTTTTCTACACCTACTACTTCGTAATAATCTCGCTTACTCATTGAGCTCTATTTTAGCACTCTAACCCTTAAAGTGCCAATAGACTTATGAAGGACTTATTATGCTCCCTGACGAAGTATTACCGCTTAAAACACCCATAACTGCATCTATCTCGGGTTGGCATATGCGAATCGTAATCCCATGATCTTGGGCCAGGCCTAAAGCACCCCTATCCATGACTCGTACTTCAGGGTTTTCTAATGCCTGTTGTATTGTCATTTCCGGTATACGCACTGCCTCCGCAGGATACTTAATTGGGTCTTTGTCGTACACCCCATCAACGCTTGTCGTCTTTATAGCACCTGCTCCGGCGTGGATTTCATGGGCCAATGAGACTGTCGCCGTATCCGTTGTTCTTCCTGGTCTACCGGTACCGCCTCCAAGAAGCAGAACTTTACCGTCACGCAGGAAGTTACATGCCTTTCTGTACTTAAACGGCTCTGAAACACCTTCTACAGGGACATTACTCATCAAACGAGACTCAATGTCTAGACCGCTGATTAACTCATTTAGAAATATTCCGTTTTGCAGAGTACCTAACATACCCATGTGGTCAGCAGTTATCTTGTTTGGATAGCCATCCTCCGCCATTTCTTGACCCCTAACAACGTTTCCTGCACCCATAACACAAGCAATCTGATAGTCAGCATCGTTCAATGCTTTGATTATCCTGGCCACCCTGTAGCCATTATCTAAGTCGAATGTCTTATCTACAGATCCAAGCTGCTCACCTGAGACTTTCAGAACCAATCTTTTCTCAACTAGAGCCACAATTTTCACCTCGTGAATTAACTATCACTTATTATGCTTGGTGTAGAGCGGTTTGCAAGCGTGAGCTTTTTTAGAGCTACTCGACTATTTCGCCGTCTATCGCGTCTTTGTACTTCTTGCTCTTACTCTGATTTTTTGTTGTGCCTGAGAAAGCTTCTGCGAATTCTTTCTTTGTCTTGTTTACTTCTCTTTTCATAAGAAAACCTGACGTACTCATACCAATACTAAGCGCTGCAAAGCCGATCAGCCATATTAGTAGATAAATACCCGGGAAATCCTCCTGGAACCAATAGATAAGAGGAAAGAGTGTTGCAAGTGGCGGCACAAATATAGCTGCTAGCAGCCCCAGTAGCGACCACCACTCTAGGAACCAATACAGCTGAAACACCCACATAGCAATACTTGCTAGCCCAAAGATAATGAACCCAGCAATAGCCGGGCCACCGACCTTCAAAGCCTTCATTTGTAACCTATTCATAATCTAATTATACTCCTAAGTTCACTAGAACTTTATTCAAGATAAGCGTTCTTTATTGATCCAGGTCTGTGAATATCTGATTGTTGGTGAGTAATACCAGCATAGAGCGATTGCGAGGACTGTTTGAAGCTAGGGTAAAACATGTTTTGCTCTAGCAAGTTCCGCAGCAACCTCTATGGTGGTTTGCTCACCGGCAGTCATGATATTTCACAAACCTGAAAGGCTTTTCGTTCTTTTGGCCCCAAAAGGACTAAACAACCTCGCCTTCGACAGCATCATCAGCCTTTTTCGAAGACTTCTTCTTGCTGTCTTTCTTGGCCTTTGCATTCTTTTTCTTTGGAGCATCCTTTTTGTCGTCTGGCTCAGCTACCTCATCACCCTCAGCTTCTTCTTGCTTAGCCTCGTACAGTTTGGCGCCGATCGGCATGATTGCGTCTGTCAGTGTCTTAGCTGCTGTTTCTAGCTCGCCTTTGTCATCAGACTCTAGGTGCTTTTTAGCCTCTTCGACTGCATCATCAATTGTCTTTACGTCAGCCTCTTCTAAAGTATCTTTACCCTCTACTTTGAAGTTTTCAGCCTGGTAGATTGCGCTGTCGAGCTGATTCTTGGCCTCTACAGCTTCGCGCTTTTTGGCATCTTCGTCGGCGTGAGCTTCGGCGTCTTTTTGAGCTTTCTCTATGTCTTCTTTGCTCATATTGCCTGAGTCACTAATAGTAATGCTCTGCTCTTTGCCCGTACCCTTGTCTTTGGCAGATACATTTAAGATGCCATTAGCATCTATGTTAAACGTCACCTCAATTTGAGGGATACCTCGTGGTGCTGGCGCTATACCTGTTAGCTGGAATGTGCCGAGCTTTTTGTTATCTGCGGCCATTTCACGTTCACCCTGTAAAACAACTATCTCTACACCCGGCTGATTATCAGCGGCTGTTGAGAAAATCTCGCTCTTGCTAGTTGGGATTGTGGTGTTGCGGTCAATTAGGTTCGTCTTAACACCACCTAGCGTTTCAATACCTAGACTTAAAGGGGTTACGTCCAGTAGCAACACGTCCTTGACCTCGCCGGCCAACACGCCACCCTGGATAGCAGCACCGAGAGCTACCACCTCGTCAGGATTAACACCTTGCATTGGATCTTTACCGAAAATCTCTTTGACCTTTTCCTGGACAGCCGGCATACGTGTCATACCACCGACAAGTACTACTGCGTCAATTTCTGCTGCTTTGATACCAGCATCTTTGAGTGCTTTTTCACATGGCTTTGCAGTTGCATCTACAAGGTCTTTGACGAGATCTTCTAGCTTAGCCCGTGTTAGTGCGTATTCGAAGTGAACTGGACCGTCTTCTGTAGCAGTCAAGAACGGCAGATTGATGTCGACTGACTGGTTGGTTGACAGCTCTATCTTGGCCTTTTCTGCTTCATCACGTAGTCGCTGTACAGCTGCCTTGTCGTCGGTAAGATCTAGACCTTGATCCTTTTTAAACTCGTCCAGTAGATGATTGACAATCACGCGGTCAAAGTCCGCACCACCCAAGTGGGTATCGCCATTGGTGCTCTTTACCTCGAACACACCATCGCCAAGCTCTAGGATAGATACATCGAATGTACCGCCACCTAAGTCGTATACAGCGATCTTTTCGTCTGCTTTGCCTTCTTTGTCTAGACCATAGGCAAGCGCTGCTGCTGTTGGTTCATTAATAATTCTCTTAACCTCTAGGCCAGCGATCTTACCGGCGTCTTTAGTCGCCTGGCGCTGAGCATCATCGAAATAAGCCGGTACGGTGATGACTGCTTCGGTCACTGGTTCGCCCAAGAAAGCTTCTGCATCTGTCTTGAGCTTGGTCAAGATCATGGCACTGACTTCTTCTGGAGAATAGTCCTTGTCGCCCATGGTGACTTTTACGGCCTGGCCGCTCTTTTTGATTGCGTAGGCCATGATATCGAGATCTTTTTGGACCTCTTCGTCACTGAACTTACGACCAATTAGTCGTTTAACTTCATAAATTGTACCTTCTGGATTGGTCACTGCTTGGCGGCGTGCTGTAACGCCGACTATGCGGTCGTCTTTTTTGCTGCCTTTGCCTTTTTTTACTGCTACAACGCTCGGTGTTGTGCGGGCGCCTTCGCTGTTGGCTATGACTTCTGCTTTACCTGACTGCATTACGGCCATGGCGCTATTTGTGGTACCTAGGTCTATTCCTATTATCTTTCCCATTTTTGATCCTCCTGTAAATGTATCGCCCGGACTGCAAGATGGCATGGCCACTTGCCAGCAGGGCTTGAGGGCCACTGCTGCGGTGAATCATGTGCTGCTCGTGCGGAGTGCTTTTTACACACCTTACTGTGCTGCTCGATTCTACTTGCATTGACTCCTCATACATTCACAGAGAGATTCAAAAACAAGTCTTTATGTCCTTATATGCGTACATGTTTGATCTGTTAAATTAGTCGATTGGCACTTGGATGCTTCGACTGCTAGATATAGTGTAGCATAGTCGAATTAGCAGTCAACTATGTTGAGTGCTAATTCAGTTTAAAACACCTATAGATCGCACGGATAGCGTAGGGTAGGCCGAACAGACCTATGGCTATGACTATAATCTGTAGCCAGTTGACAGCTAGGTAGATATCATCAAAAAACCCCTTACCAAGCGCAGCGGGATAGAAAAGGGTGTACGCGCCCACAACCAAAAGTGGTTTTAGTAAGTTGTTCATAGCTTAATTATACATATGATGATCACAAAGGTACGGCATGTCTATGGATCCCCTCAACCCTAGAAAGAGTTGGTGATGCCAGCATGCACGTTAAGCCATACATCTGACGCACTAATAGAGCAGGAATACCTTCGTATTTATCACCTGCAGACAATTGAGCGAGCTCTGCAGTTTTTGTTAAAAGCTCATGATCATGCATCTTAATAAGTGGAGGCCTACTTAATTCTGTTCGTAGACCATCTATACTACAAGGGAGTATGTCTAACAAGTCTTGACGACACCCTGCATCACGATAAATCCAGGCAGTAGCAATCATAGTTCCGGTAGCGGAGCCCACCTCATCTATCCTGCCCCTATGTGTACCTGGGCAGTATCTACGCACTTCGCCCCACAACAAATCCTTCGCCAATCGTTGAATGTGAGGCGCTAGTTCTTCTAGTTCGTCAGGGCGGCGTACACGAGGTTCGACAATAACGAAGTGCCTAAGTAGCTGATACGTCTCTAGGGGTAGCCGTCTATTGATTATCATTGCTTCACTGAGACGAAGGGTTTGGTGTGGTTTTCTGAATTTAAAACTTCGCACTAACGCTTTACTTTGACCATGGCAACACGGACAACTCGGCCGTTGAGCTTAAATCCTGCCTGTAGCTCTGCGGATACACGATCCGTGCCGTCGCCACCTTCCTCCACACCTACTGCCTCCATAGTTTCTGCATCGAATTCTGTGCCTGTCGTCGTATCTATTTTTTTTAGGCCAAAATCTTTTAGCAGTATATCCAGCTGTTTATTGATCCCCAGAACACCTTTTACCCAAGAATGGTCCTTAATGTCGTCTGGCGTGTGCTCAAAAGCTCTAATGAGGTTGTCTATTAGCGGTATGAGTTCCTCAGCGGCCATCTCTTTGCCGCGCACAAGCGCTTCTACGCGGTCCTCACCTGCTCTTCGTCTAACATTCTCGGCGTCAGCACGTTCACGCTGCAGCGCATCAGTTAGCTCTGCAACTTGCTGCTGCAGATCTTCCACGTTGCTCTTGTCTGATTTCTTTTTTGGCATTATTTTTGACCCTTCATTCTATCCAGACCACCTTCTCCAAGGACACTAGGATCACCAGTATATTGTGGTCCTACCTCATCCTGCCACAGTAGCGAGCAAGGCACGCCTTCTACTCTTATATTTGCCTCCATGATATCCAGGTTTGCCTCTGGGCTGGCCACTCTTGCAAGCAACCAATTCGCTGTGCATATAGCGGGCCTCGTTAGGGCAGGTCCTGCTCGTTTTTCACATGTTGCGTGAATGAGTCGTACGCTCTGTTTCTTATCTAGTGCAACTTGTGTGTTAGCACATGCTGCAATTACAACACTCGCTTGAGCGGAAAGCTTTAAGTGTCTAGCTATTAAATCGCTGTAGTACTTCGTATCGGCGGCGGTTGGTCTGTCCTTGAGGACCCTTATAGGTGCATCTACTGCCTGGAATCTAGCTAAGCTACTGTAGTTTTCAGGTTTATAAGCGACGTAGAGCTCGGCCGAAGCCGCAATTGTGAACTCGTCAGGCATTGCTTCTGCAAGTCTTGCTGCAGCCCCAACGCCCCTATGGCTCCCTGCAATCATTTCATCATGGATGGAACGTAACCCTCTAAGCATAAAGTTCTTTCTCAAGCATCTCGCCAGCGAAGCCCACAAGTCCCATGGTTTGCTTGTAGTTCTGTCTGGTCGGACCGATTACGCCGATATAGCTGTCGTCACTATATGGGCTCCTGAATTTGCTGATGATTAGACTGCAGCCACTGCTCTTGCCCACTGGGTTCTCTTCACCGATGAATACACTCACTGGCTTGTTAGGTGCAGCCTCTCTGAGCCACGGCTCTAGATTATCCAATAGATATGCAACATCACGAACTGTATCGCCACCAGTAAATTCTGGCTGACCAAATAAGTTTGCAAGGCCGGCCATATAGAGCTGATTGCCAATCGTACCAATGCCAGCATTCCTCGTCAGCTGAACTAGGCTGTCAACAGCTGAGCGTATAGCCTGCGATGGTTCTCCGGCATCACGCACACGGATATCTAGTGCACGAGCTGAGTTTTTAATCTGACGGTTATAGGAGTCCGCTTTGTCTCTATTCTCTTGTAGGCGATTGACATACCATCTATAGCCTTTATCTGTTGGTACGCGACCTGCGCTCGTATGAGGTTGTGCGATCATGCCGAGAGATTCTAGTGCAGCCATCTCTGAGCGAATGGTCGCCGAACTCACATTAAACAGCTTTGACAGAGTCACGCTACCTACAGGCGATGCTACTTCTGCATGTTCTTCGATAATTGCTTGCAGTATCCTGGCTTGTCGTTCACTCATATTCATGAGTTAATACTACACTTTTAGCACTCAAAAGTCTAGAGTGCCAAAGCCCCTAAGCCTCTTTTGCAACACGAACTTCTTCAATATCCATTCCAAGCATTTCTAGCATTCCCTCGAGGCTATTCTTGACGATTTCCCTTCCTTGTTCATCATCATGGCCTTGATAGCCGTTATTTGCACCGTCAACTATCATCTTGTGAAGTCTTTCTGCATTAGCTGCAATTAGCTCAGGTAAGTCTTCTACATTAACTTGCCTCATCTCATTAACAAAAATTGCATACGCGTCTTTATTGAGTAACTTATCTAGCTCCCAAGCAGCACTTAGGTTTCGACGTCTTGCATCATCAGTATTGCCATCAGACCCAGATCGCTCTGCAAATATTCGATTGCGTTCATCCATACTGCTAGCTACAAAGCCGATTGCTCTCCACTCTGGATGTAACCTACGTATTACATCTACTCCGTACACCTCGAACTCGTTGATGACTGTTTTGCCAGCTTCTAACGCCTGCTCGACCTGACTTATGTGTTGACCAGATATGTACGAATCATGGATTACAGCTGCTTCTATGAACAGCCCTGCTTGAGCATCCGCAAGCTGCTCTTGCTCAGTTCTATACATATAATGAACTCCGTCCTGTTCCCAAACACCATTATTTCTGCGTATTGGACGTGATGTTGATGAAACAAGCGGTACGTAAATATCATGGCCATCTACTAGATGGGACATGAGTGCATTTTTACCACAGGCTGCTGGGCCGACTAAGCCAACGTAGCCTGTAGATTGACACAAGCGTATTAGTGTTGCAGCCGTATCAGCAGAAGGCCTGTAGCTCTGCCCACTTAAAAATATTTCTGTCGCGAGCTCAGGGTTCGCTACATATGGAGCATGCCCGCCGAGGTATTGCTCATCAGGGACTGGAGTAGTTATGAGATTTGCCATAATTAATGAAACCATAAACCGGACAACATGTAAAAGTTAAGCACTTTGTTTTATTCAGATTTGAGGACGTTTGCCCTAGTCTTAGCTAAGTAGCTTCGAAGTGAAACCTCTTGCAGCAATAGTTTTGTCTTACGAGGGGTATCTGAGTAGTGCCTAGAGCCAATGAACTATGTGGGGCCGAGGCTAAACACCAGTTACTTAGACGGGCATGATATGATGCGGACATGCTCCAAAACCTAAAACTAACTGTTTTTATAGTGCTGGTGTTTGTTTTATCATTGGTTTTCGCTGAAGTGTTCATAGATATAAGTTGTGAGTCTGCGGTGGGCACCCTTTCAGGGAGCGGTAGCTTCTACACCACAACGTCACAGTGCATAGAAGATAAACGCTTAGGGATAGAGTACTTGTCAGCATTTGCCTTAGTCTTTATCGTCATGATTTGTATTGGTCTATTTCATATTAAGCTAACAAAGGTTGAGAAAGAGAAAAAATGAATGCACCCAACTTTTCACTACCAGATCAAAATGGAGATACCCATAAACTTGCGGATTACGCCGGCAAATGGCTCGTAATCTATTTCTACCCTAAGGATTCAACCCCGGGCTGCACTAAACAAGCCTGCGACATACGCGATGGTCGAGAAATACTGGAGGATCTTGGTGTAAGTGTTATCGGGATCAGTAAGGACAGCGTCGAATCTCATAAAAAATTTGCCGAGAAACAAAACCTGAACTTCACCATACTCTCAGACGAATCTACAGAAACAATTCAAGAGTTCGGTGCATGGGGCGAAAAAAGCATGTTCGGCAAAAAGTATATGGGTATTATGCGAAATACCTATCTAGTAAACCCCTCGGGCGAAATCGTTAAAACCTACGAAAAAGTGAGCCCCGCTAAACACCTCCCCCAAATCCTAAAAGGACTCAAAGAGCTACAGGCTTTTTAGAGCCCTAACAGAATCCAGAATAGTAGACCGATAACAAATGAGGTCACAACAGCATACTCAAATTGCCTATCTGTCTTAAAAAGAGAGTACTTATAGTGCCTTACTATGAATTTGCTAATGGACCAGTGAGCTAGAACGAAGTACATCGGGATCAGCGTGGTGGATATAGCTATGCTCGCTAGGCCACAGAACGGCTCGTCTCCACATGATTCAATCCAGAGGCCAACCATGCCAACAGCGAACCAGGCCAGCAGTGCCACAGTACAGGTCGCAAGGAATAAAAAGAAAGATCTCACGCTCTAGTCTCTGCTGCTACTCTTCATGATCAGGTAAATAGCTAGTCCTACCAAACCCAAGCCCAGTCCAAATCCAATCAACTGCTTAGGGATGGCAGATATGTAGTCTCTCGTTTGCCAGACAACATTAGCAAGCAGCATGACCAGACCCCAGATAGCGACGTTTCTATAACGTATGGCTAGACCCGTGAAAAAGATCACTAGATTAATCAGCAGCAGATACAGCCCATCGATTTGATCTGCTCTGCCAAACATCACGGATATACTAAGCGGCACGGTTAGTGCGAATAGAGCAGCTACATCGACCATCTCCATAGCTTCTTTACTACCTGACCTAGACTCGTATCTTGCCACTACAAGTAGTGATGCCGCCCATATGACCGAATAGATCAATACGTGCCTGAAGTCCAGGTGATATGCAATGAAGCTAATCGCCAACGCCATTTTGGCAAATCCTAGATATAGCGTGAATCTCTCTTTGAACGCGGTAGCCCAAACAATGCTCAGTAGTGACATGAATGCTAGGAGCAACCCAGCTGTGAGGGAGCTCTGATACAGTGCCAGGCTCGTCGCGATAGACGCACCAAATAGTGAGCCAGCATGCCACATGTTCCTATTCGGCTCTGATCTGTTTATGATTGGGTATAGCTTCTGGATCACTGATGCAGCAGCGAATGGTAGCCAGTAAAGCTCGTCAGTGAGGCCTGTTCTATACACGATCAGAGCTGCACTGACGTACATTAGCGGCAGAGTTAGCAACCTGACTTGAGCATCTTTTTCTACCCTGCCAATTGCTAACACGCATGCAATAGCAACGAGACTAATAGCGACGGAGAAGCCGTCAGCTGCGAATAGTGCCAGTACATATGACAGAGTCAGGAAGCCGCTATAGGCAACCCTAGCGAGCTGCTTGATAAAGTCGCTCAGCTTGGGCTCTAAAAGCCATCTCACAGCTAGTGAATAAATCGTCAGCGACAGATAGTATAGACTGCTTACAGCCAGGGCTGTTGACTCTTCTAGATTGTTATTTAGTAACCCTAGTGGAAGCAAAGGCAGCAGTCCTACAGCGTAAACAGCGTATTGCTTACGCCGAGTAACTATATACATATATGCTTCGTAGACTGCCATGACGATAATAGGCAGTGCAATCAGACGAGATTCATGAGCGACTAGCAAAAACACAAGAGTCAACGAACCTACAAAGTGCGCGGACGACAAACCTGTCTGCTGCTGAGTGGGTAACCGATCACGCAGCTTTGAGCTATCTAGGCTAACGTAGAGCAGGATTAATGAAATCATAGTGTAGGCAGCACGCAAGTAGTCATAGCTGACCCCTGTTTGCGTAATAGTCAGAGCAACCAGTATTGGAGAGGATAATGACACATAGAACATGGCCTCTTTGTGATCGGCATTCTCCTCTAGCAGCAAGGAGGCAAAACTGAACAGCCATACCAGTCCAAAACTAACTCCGTACATCCAGGTATGCTCTGGTTGCGACAACATTGCAACCAGAGTGAACGCCCCGGCTACCATGTACGCAAAATTCTTCGATGATGCTGAAAGAAATCCATTCATCTGCTTTGTGAAAACTTGTGAATAGATCATCAGAGCTATAGCTGATACAAGTCCAACCCAGACATGCTCGTGAACAGACAAGTCCGCTAGAAGAGCTCCGCTCTGCACCGTAGCAACTACCGCCAGCATAAACACATAGTCCAGAACCATCCCTGCCGAAAAGAGATATGACGCTCCACTAATCGCTACGAGCATTACAGATGCTACTAATAAACTAGCCTCTACACTAATGTCTGGATTAATAAAGTTCCTATACGCAAAGCTCAGGAGAGGTATCACTGCTATACCAATCGCGATGAATGTCAGGCTGGCGGGTCGGAACTTTTTATCAAGCCTACCCAGCAAAACGCCGCAAATGTAGAATCCCCAAGCCAGTACCGCTAGTATCAAGAACTTTGTCCAGCCACTCAGATCAAACTGGTCGGCACCCACAAAGTAAAGCGCAGAAACAACAATCGTAAACGCACCAGCAAAAAGCAGCATATTGACACTATCGAGACTTACTTTTGGCAGTGAGATATCTAATAGATCCGTACTCTGAGTCTTAGTGGGTGGTGGCGGAACTTCAGCCGCAAAGTCACCTGGTGCCGTGGGGCTCCTATCAGAGATCTCTTGGGTCCTGCTAGCTGCATGAGATGCGCCTGCGACATTCTGTCGATTAGCGCTATAGGCCTTGCCCACAAAAAAACCTATCACCGCCCCAAACAAGAAACCAAACATCTAAGAATTATATCAAACCACTTATGCAGCTAGACTGAACTGCTGGGTACTTCAGGTCCATCATTGGCCCACATACATATATACTCGTCCAATGAGACCTGAAAGGCTATGCTTTTGTCTTGACGACAACGAATGTACTATCTTTATATGCCTTGGATAAGTAAAAAGAGAATGAAAGAACTCGAAGCTTTTGGTCAGCGAATGGCCGACGTAGAGCATATGTTACCTATTGCCGAGGAGTTACATGAAGCTATGCATACGGAAGGCCAGCATGGGCTGCATATGGTCCAAGCTCTCAAAATAGCCAAAGAGACCGTTCTCGCTAGACACGAAAATGAGTTAATTCACCAACTGGCGAGACGCGCGCTAGCCGACGACCGGCCTCAGCTTGTTGAGGCGGTTATGGAGCAGTTACGACTGGAAAAAGCCGACAAAGTATCAAAGTTAATTAGCAGGATGCTCGCCCAACCATCAGAACAGCAAGCTATCCACAACGAGGCCATTCAGCGTCTTACACAAGAAGCAAGAGATCAAAGAGCAGCGAGCTATGAGTCACATTTGGCAAACGTCTTTGATGAACACATTGATGCTGAGATAGCTAGAGCTAAAGGCTTTGCAGAGCTAAATGCTGAATTCGAGCTAGCAGGTGATGTAGATCTCAGTCCAGATAGACTAAGAACTATCCTGCATCCCGGTGATCAAATATCTATTACGGCAGCTAACAGCGACGACCGTGGTCATCTCATAGACTTTATTGCGTCATGGAACCATAATCCGAACGGTATCTTTGGGTTTAGGGATCTATCTGCGTCTCGACCCTACAGAACAGAAATATCAGAGACGGGTACATTTACTCGACATACGCCATCATTCCTAGAGCCAAATGATAGATTCTTTGAAGCTATCGATCTTGTCCCCTCGGTTGCTAACCAAACAAGCACCACACCTTACGAGCAAGCAAGCGACTTAGAGGTGGGTGTAATTGGAGAAGAGACCGAGAACACAGGGCGAGGCAACTTCAGTCATACCGTCTCACCGGGCGACATATTAGCCATCAAGTCCGAAGGAATTGGTTCAAGAGCATCTAGGCTATACATACCAGGATCCGTGCTGTTCGCCGATACTACTGTCTCTAGACGCAACCGGATGTCTCTGAGGGTTGAGACGCTAAAATTCATAATGAGACCTATAGGTATGAGGCCAAGAAAGCTACAGGCAGAGTTAGAGGAATCAGCGCCGACAGTTCCCGAGTTTTTAAAATAAACTAGCCTCACTAGTCGTCGCGCTGGAGGAGGACGGTGAAGGTTTCGTTCGGTAGCTCGACTTTGCCGAATTTTTTCATGCGGGCTTTACCCTTTTTCTGCTTATCTAGCAGCTTCTTGCGACGGCTGACATCACCACCATATAGTTTTTGGGTAACGTCTTTTCTGAAACCACTCAAATCAGCACGGGCAATAAACTTCCCACCGATAGCAGCTTGCAGGGCAACCTTGAACTGTTGTCTGGGTATTATGTCTTTGAGTTTGCGCACGACTTCATTACCCAGCGCTACAGCTTCTGTACGATGACGCATAACGCTTAGTGCTTCTACTATTTCGCCCGCTACGTAGAAATCTACTCGGACCAAGTCCTCTGGACGATATTCCTTGATCTCATAGTTAAAGCTGCCGTAGCCACTAGTTTGGCTTTTGAGCTTGTCGTAAAAATCTGTCAGTAGATTAGCCAGTGGCGCTTCAAAGCTAACTAGCGCTAGCTGATCCACATAATCAACATTGCTCTGAACCCCGCGCGTACTGACGATCAGCTGGATCACCGTACCAACATAATCTGTAGGGCAGACAATTTCTCCGGCTACCCATGGTTCACGGACCTCGGCTACTTGCTGGGCATCTGGTAGTAAGTTAGCAGCGCGAATAACCATCTCTTCCCCATCGGTCAGCGTCACCTCATAGTCAGTGCTGGGGTTACTGGTGATGATTTCTATGCCGTATTCACGCTCTAGACGCTCTTTGACTATGTCCATATGCAGTAGCCCTAAGAATCCCATGCGGAACCCATGTCCGAGAACTGTTGAATTTTCTGGCTCATACACTAGAGCTGAGTCAGAAAGAACTAGCTTCTCTACCGCGTCTTTGAGCTTATTGTAGTCATCATTACTACTTGGGAATATGCCGGAGAATACGAATGGCTTAACCTCTTTGTATCCTGGCAGGGCTTCTTTAGCTGGATTTTTCTTGAGCGTAATTGTGTCACCTACTCTGGCTTCGGCTGTTGTTTTGAGGTTAGTTACGATATAGCCGATCTCACCAGTAGCGAGCTCTTGGGTTGGGGACATCTCCGGACTTAACGATCCGACCTCTAACGCTAAACCATCTGCTTCAGTTGCCATCATATGCATCTCTGCACCCTTTGGCATTGCGCCAGAGAATACACGTGTGTAGAGGACCACGCCGCGATAGTCGTCATAATAGCTGTCGAATATCAGCAGCCGGGTTTCAGACGGATCGGCCGTGGGCTGCTTGCCGCTGGATGAACCAGCGTCATCAGCCCCCTCTCGGCGCTCTGCTTTGTCAGCTGCCTGCGCAGAGTCTGCAGAGTGCCCATTTGCACGCTTTGTCTCGTGCTCGTTGCTTCCGCGCTGAGCATCCGAGCCGTTTCCGTCTGAATTGGAATTGATGCTTGGTGGAGGTACTTTGTCTATTACAGCCTGGATAACGGTTTCTATGTTTTCACCTGTTTTGGCGCTGACCTTCAAGATGTCTTCGTCACTACATCCTAGTAGCGACTTTACCTCAGCACTCACCCTCTGAACATCTGCGGCCGGTAGGTCTATTTTGTTTAGAACTGGGATAATCGTTAGATCGTTCTCCATCGCTAGGTAGACATTAGCGAGTGTTTGAGCTTGTATACCCTGTGATGCATCAACAACTAGTAGCGCCCCCTCGCAGGCTTGCAGACTACGAGATACCTCGTAGCTAAAATCAACATGACCCGGCGTGTCGATGAGATTTAGTTGATAGCCTTCATGTTTCATCCGGACTGGTGCCAGCTTGATGGTAATACCTTTTTCACGCTCGAGATCCATCTTATCCAGTAGCTGCTGCTTCATGGCTCGCTTCTCTACAGTACCCGTAGCCTCAAGCAACCTATCCGCTAGTGTCGACTTGCCATGATCAATATGCGCAATTATGCAGAAGTTACGAATATGCTCCATATTCGTAACTTCTGCAGGTGTAGATTTCTGTGAACTCATCAGGGGTACACTCTAGCAGAACAAAGCACCTTTTAACAGATAGGACGTTTTACAGCTTAGTGATTTTCTCGAGTAGTTGATGGTCTATTTCTAGAAGCTCACAATTATCTATGGGGGCGTAGTCGGCGAAGTCTTTAATGTCAGCATCATCACGAATGGCCTGAACCAATCTACTGATGTCTCCGTGGGCCACAACTATCACATCTTTGTCTTTTGGCATTCTCAAGAAAGCTCGTGCAATTCGAGTCCTGAAATCATTTACTGATTCGACACCCTTTATCTGTAGTCTCTCAGCCGTTGTCATGGAACGTTTCGTCTGGCCTGACAGTTCACCAAAATCCCACTCTTCTAGATCTTTGTCGTACGTAATGTCTGACTCATCAACGCCTAGCTCAGCTGCTACAGACTTTGCTGTATCTACTGCACGGCTCATAGTAGAGCAGATGACTAGCGGATCCTCTACGCCTTTTGACACCATTGCCATCCCTGTCAGCTCTGCCTGCTCAATGCCCTTCTCTGTTAGTGGTGAGTTAATTCGTCTACCTGCGTATATATTGTCGAGATTGGCCTGTGACTGCCCATGCCTTACAAAATAAATCATTGTAGCCGTACGGGCCGGAGAATTATACTGCGTACCTTTTCTATAACCGGCTTGGCCTCGGCAACACCAAATACCCAAGATATCAGCACGTGAGTAACGACAGTCAAGGTGCCGATTGTGCCTACCTTTAGCAGGAGCGTCAGACCGCGATCATTGGTATCTAGTGGTATAGCAATCGAGAACGCCCAAGCCGCCATAAACACAAAAGCGCTAGCAGCAGCGATGTTCAGAAGACTGAGCAGAAACTCTTTGTGGAACAACTTATGGTCACGGTAGACCATTATTACCAGCAGCAGGACAACCTCTACCACCGCAATCGTACTCGCAGCAATGGCCAGACCAGAAACGCCGTATGCCTCTGGACGGGATAGCGTATAGGCCAGATAGACGTTGAGACCAATAGCCAGCAGGGTTACAATCAGCGGCGTAACGGTATCCTTTTGAGCATAGTAAAACCTAGATACTATCGAGTAGATGGTGCGGAAGAATATACCTATGCAAAGGAAACCAAATATAACTGCAATCTCACGGTTATCTCGAGCAAAGATAATACGAGCAAAGTAGTCTCTGGCAAAGTATGACCCAGCCACTACTGGGATCGATATCCAGATCATAGCACGCAGAACGCTCAGGAATTCTTTTTTGAACAGGTCCGGTCGACCCTGGGCTATACGATTCGTGAACCGTGGAAACGCTGCTGTGCTAATAGCTCTACCTATGAGGTTTACCGGTGCGTTATAGAGCACTAGTGCGTTCTCAAAATTCGTCACAGCATCAACAGAGATTTGTGATGCGAACCGCGTCTGGGCAATAGAGTTAATGTAGGTGACGCCTTGATCAGCCGATCTCGGTGGCAGGGCTTTGATGACTTTTTTAAATGATGGGTTACGGAAGTTTATCTTCAGGTGGTGACGGAAGTTAATACCAATCATACCTAGGCTAACAATAGACAGGTAGCCTAGGGCGCCAATGATCACACCGACACCGAGCCCCACAACGCCCATTGAATCCCCAAATATATAGATGCTGGCAATTATTGATAAGTTGTAAAACAGCGGTGCAACAGCAAAGAAGAAGAACCTACCCATAGCCTGCTGCACGCTTGCTAGTACCGAGGCGATCGAGAATATCAGCGGGTTGAGCGCTACCAGACGCATGACCTGAGCTGCTACGTCGAGCCGTTCATCAGAGAATCCCGGTGCAATGATGTGCTCGAGGATCGGCCGCGGAAAGATGATCAGTATCAGCGAGAATATAAACATCAGCCCTGCAATGGTGTTGATTACATACGACGTCAGTATCCAGGCATCACGACGATTACCCTTTGCTAGTTTGTCTGACAGTACAGGTAGAAATGCGACGCTGAGAGCACCAGCTGCTAATGTAAAAAAGATGAAATCAGGTATCTTAAATGCGGCGAAATAGGCACCGGTACTGAAGTTATTAAAGTTCGCGTTAATTAGCTTTGTACGAAGAATACCCAGCACAATACCTAGCAAGCTCGAACTAGCCAGCAAGAATGCTGCTGATCCAAGAGATAGCTTGACGTTTGCCCGCCTTAGGATACGATTCATCGCCTGTTAGTATAGCTCAGACAGTGGTCAGCAGCCAATAAAACTACAGCTTTGCTGAAGCGGGGTATTTAGCGCCTTTGAATATTTCGAGGATTTCGTCAGCTTCGACTGTTTCTTTTGCTAGTAGCTGGACTTTGAGCTTTTCTACCAGGGCTTTGTTGGCTTTTATGACTTCTTCAGCGCGGTCTGCGGCTTCTTTCATTAGTTTGGCGACTTCTGTATCAATACGATTGGCTGTTTCTTCAGAATACAATTTTTCATGTGTCATACGACCGAGCATCATACCGTCATCAGTACTAAAGACTAGATCCCGCAGATCGCCACTACCCATACCCATATTCATGACCATGTCTCGAGCGATTTCTGCAGCCTTTTGCAGGTCTGAGCCACCTGCGCCAGTTGTAATGTTTTCTGCTCCATAGATGATTTTTTCGGCAGCACGTCCGCCCATGATGCGAGCTAGCACATCCTTGTACCAACCGATTGTATGGTACGCCTCGTCACGCTCTGGAATAAACCATGTCACACCACCCGCGTGGCCGCGGCTGACAATCGTGACCTTGTGAACCATATCGCTCTCAGGTAAAACATGCCCGACGATAGCGTGGCCGGCTTCATGATAGGCAGTTAGCTCTTTTTCTTCTTCACTCATCATGGATTTCTTACGTTCTGGGCCTATAGCTACCTTTTCGAATGCGCCTATAACGTCTTTGTTGGTAATCTTTTTGGCATTTCTACGAGCTGTTTTGATAGCAGCTTCGTTGACTATATTCGCAAGGTCGGCACCAGAGCTACCGGCTGTTTTGCCTGCTAGGGCTTTGATATCTACATCTTTGGCTTTTGGCTTGTTCTTGAAGTGGACATCCAAAATAGCTTCTCGGTCGCCACGGTCAGGCAGACCAATATTTACACGACGATCAAAGCGTCCTGGCCTAAGCAGAGCCGGGTCGAGCACGTCCGCTCTGTTAGTAGCTGCTAGCACAATGACATTCTGGCCTTGTTCGAACCCGTCCATCTCTACCAGTATTTGGTTAAGGGTTTGTTCACGCTCATCGTGACCACCACCCATACCACTACCGCGCTTGCGACCAACAGCGTCGATTTCGTCGACAAATATGATTGCGGGTGCATTCTTTTTGGCTTTACTAAACAAGTCTCGTACACGACTCGCACCGACACCTACGAACATCTCGACAAACTCTGAGCCACTGATGCTGAAGTATGGCACTTTTGCCTCACCTGCTACAGCGCGGGCGATCATAGTTTTACCAGTTCCAGGAGGACCGACTAGCAGGACGCCTTTTGGTATCTTGGCGCCAACAGCAGAGAATTTTTTGGGGTTTTTTAGAAAATCCACGACCTCTTCTAGATCCTCTTTGGCATTATCGTTGCCGGCTATATCTTTGAACGTAACGGTATCTTTTTCGTTGCCGTATAGCCTGGCCTTGCTCTTACCAAAGCTCATTGCTTGACTGCCTTGGCCTTGAGCTGAACGGAACATCATGATGATGACGCCGATAATGATAAGTGGAACGATAAACTGCCCAGCCACACCTATCCAGAACGCGGCTCCACCCTGTGAAGACTCAAATTCTAGCTCAACATCTGCATTGGTGAGACCCTGCTCCTGCAGGCTACCGCTCGTGTCTCTAATGGCATATTCGGTTGGATCTTCGTCACCCGTTTTGGTCACCTCTATGCGTTCATTAGTGACTGATAGCTTGCTGATCTCGCCGCTATTGGCGCGCTGGATTACGCTAGATATTGTTGTTTTCTCTAGATTCTGATTGTTACTAGAAGTTAACAGTAGAGCCGCCCCAATAACAAAAGTCAGCACGATAAATATAATCGTGCGCGTACGGTTACTTACACCTCTTTTTGGTTGTTTCGGCTGCATTAGAGCCCTATTTTACAGTAATTGCTCGTAGCTAACCACCGATGTGGTTAAAACTACTTGAATCAATAGACAAGGCGGTCTTGTCTATATGTGAAGGCGAATGGAGCGCTTAGTGAGGTCTATATAGCTGGTGCTCGAAAGGATGACCTTTTTACCAGGTCTCAGTGTCTTAAGCTTGACGGTCGTATAGTTGACTAGTTTTTCGTCATACTCATGTAGCCTGTTCTCAGCGAACCAGTAGTGAACAATCTCGCAAGCAAATCTATGTGGTAGCGCGTTGAACCAGCTACGACTATAGATGGTTCGCTCCCACTTATGACTCTTGTGGGTTAGATATTCTTGTAGGTTTTGATCAATTTGAGTATTGAGATCTTTGAGCTTAGCAATTAACTGCTCTAGTGCATGTTTTTGCTCGGGATGTAATCGTGGCAACAGCTCCAGGCGCACACGATTGCGTAAGTAGCGCGCATCTGTGTTAGTGGAGTCCTCTCGCCACTGCAGACCATGCTGATTGGCGTAGCCTAGTATGTCTTTTTTGGTCATGCCAAGTAGTGGACGAATGATTTCCTCGGTACTCTTTAGGCTCGTGATCCCCCTACGGCCAGTCCCCCGAACTAGGTTTATGACGGCGGTCTCCAGCACGTCATCATAGTGGTGCCCTGTAATGATCGCAGCAGCCCCAGTCAACGCACGTATTTCGCGCAGATAGTCATAGCGGGCTTCGCGCGCGAGCTGCTCACTGGCGAGACCACCCAGCTCTACACGCTTTGAGTAGTAGTCACATTTGTAGTGAGTAGCTAGACCGGCCACAAACCACTCATCGGATTCAGACTCGGGCCGTATACCATGATCCAGATGAACAACAATTAGCTCAAGATCAGCGCGTTTACTTAACAGGTCGAGCAGAACAACCGAGTCTACACCGCCAGAAACTGCAATAACGTACTTGCCCGACCCAATAGAGATATTTAGCATGTCTAATAGACTACACCACCATTTAAAAAACCCACACAAGGTGAGCCAAAGGGGACCCCACAAAGTTATACTTTGCAGGGCGGAGGAGAGCACAAAAATAGCCTCCATCACCCCAAAACAAATTTCTAATTTGTTTTGTAAGGAAGAATCACGCGAGACCAATCAAAAAAGACGCCACTTGATTGCGTCTTTTTTGATTGGTCGAAATGAATTCTGACGTGGTAGCGGTAAGTGGACTTGCGAGGGAGTTCAGCTTGCTGGACGTACGGAATAGCCAACAGCCCACACCCTGCTTGTTGGCGTCACCACTGATCTCAGGATTACTAAAAAAGGCCCTAAAAGAGAGCCTTTTTCTGGTAGCGGTAAGTGGACTTGAACCACTGACCTCAGGCTTATGAGTCCTGCGCTCTAACCAGCTGAGCTAT
>JBCCHY010000016.1:0-21016 GCA_039028495.1 Patescibacteria group bacterium | reverse complement strand
GCTGAGCAAGCCCGAAACGCTCAGGGCTGATAATGATCATCCGTGATGCAGCCGGGACATTTACGCCGACCTCTATTACAGTTGTTGCTAGCAAAACCGACACCTCACCACTGACAAAGGCCTGCATTCTAGACTCTTTCTCACTAGAGCTGAGCTTGCCATGAAGGACCTCGTAGCTAGCTTGTGGCAGTAATCTATTTATAAGTTTCTCGATATCCTCTATGGAGTCTTGGTCGTCATTAGCCTCTATAGCTGGGCATACGATATATAACTGGTCCCGAGCTGTACTTTTAGAGATGTGTTCTTTCAATAGATCAGCACGCTTGTTGAGCCGTGATAGCTCCGTAATGATAGTTTTCCTGCCTGGAGGTTTTTCTGTTAACTGCTTGATATCTAGCTCCCCGTACAACACAAGTGCTAGCGAGCGCGGTATTGGTGTCGCAGTGAGCGTCAGCACGTGTGGGATATAGCTTGCTTTTGATTGCATACGTTTTCGCTGGTCGACACCGAAACGGTGCTGTTCATCAATGATTAGCAGGCCTAGCTCGAGGAATTCTACACCGTCTTGGAATAAGGCGTGTGTCCCTAGTATAAGTAGTGGCTGAGTGCTCATAATTTTGTCTCGTAGCGACTCTTTATCCTTGGCACTCAAAGATCCAGTTAGGAGGACTAGTTCATAATTGAATGGCTCCAGGAGCTCTCGTAACGACTGCTCGTGTTGGCGAGCGAGAATCTCTGTTGGAGCCATGAGTGCAACTTGTTTACCAGAAGCAAGTACATTAAGCGCCATCATTGCAGCGATAATTGTTTTGCCAGAACCTACATCTCCCTCGACCATTGTATTGAGCGGCCTTTTAGAGCTCTCTAGTTCTTTGAGTAACTGCCATGCTATCAGACGCTGTTGATCTGTTAGGTTAAACGGTAGTTTACTTGTCAGTTGCTGCAGCTCTTTAGTAGCGAGCTCAATCGGCGCTGACTTTTTTTGCTCCAGCTCAACTCGTAATAGCTGTGAACTGAGCATAATCGGGAACAACTCCCTAAATCCCATCTCACGTCTGCATCGCATCAGCTCCTTGGAGCTACTAGGTGAATGTAGAATGCGCAGCGTCTGCCCGTAAGAACGCAGATTAAACTCATCCAGTATCCTTTGGGGCAGAGATTCTCGAACCTGCTGAAACACAGTTGTGTCTAGATTAGCAACGGCAGCTCGTATTTTCTTACTAGTTAGGCCTTTCGTTTGCGGGTAGACAGGCAGTATCCTGGCAGTATTAATCTGTATATCGCTGGCCACCTCTACGTTAGGGTTAACAAGCTGGAGCTTCCCACCACCATAGTCAAACATGCCCGACAAGTAATACTCTGCATCCTCTTTGATGCTTGATGCCCTATAGGGCTGATTAAACCAAACTATGCTTAGTGAATCAGTGTCGTCCGTAGCTATAGCTTCTGTTATGTGTGTACCTCTGGCACGACCATAGCGTGATTTAACCCGGGTGATCTTTGCCTTAACCGTGATCTGGCCAGGATTCAAGCTCGCTATAGACATGACCTGCGAATAATCTTCGTATCTCCTGGGATACAAATGAATGAGGTCCTCCACAGTGCGCACATTGAGGCGTGAAAATAGCTGGGCTGTCTTAGCACCCACACCACTAATAGATGTCAGCTCTTCGTGTAGTTTCATAAATACTTTGCCTGCAAACACCTATGCTCAGCAAGCATTAGTAGTCTACAATAAGTACATGAGCTCATACAGCAAGTCTTGGAAAGACCTATCTCTTCACCCTCTACAGTCTGAAGAGTGGTCGCGCGTATACCCGGACAGCCTCAGACTCATAGTTGGTAATGTCCCCTACATGATTAGACTGTCCTCTAACCCGCTCACTAGAGCGCCCTTTGCACTACTACTCAAGCCATCAGGAGCACAGCTAGAGCAAGAAACCCTGGAGAAACTTACTTCTGAGCTAGCAGCCAAAGTCCCCAAGCTGTCCCACGTCATTGTTGAGCCGCACAGTACTAATGACCTAAGCTGGCTAGACAGCTACCCGCTAAGCCCAAGCATTGCTCGCTATACCGTTGTAAATGGTTTGGAGCTACCCGTAGAAGAGCTTTTGGCTGCATGCTCCAAGTCACATCGTCAGAACATACGCAAAGCCCGCTCCCGAGGTTTTACATCATCGGTCTCGTCTGCTGGGGATGACGCTATAGACAGATTCATAGCAGTTATGGAGTCAATCCAGACGTCAAAATCGTTTATACAGTTTGGCATGGACCATTACAGGCGTGTCTGGCAACTAATGTCCGAGTCGAACAAGGCTGCGATTGTAATAGGTGAATTCGAGGGCAAAGACATTGGCGCCTACATGTTTGTACATGCTCACGGCACCGCATACCAGCTGTACGGCGGGCGCAATGAAACAGGCAGATCAGAGCGTCTCGCACAGGCGCTGGCTTTTGACGCCATGGTCGCAGCCAAGGATTTAGGATGTAGGCAGTATGACATGTGGGGTATAGGTGCGTTTGATAGCAACGGAGCTTTAGATACCACCGATGAAAAGTACGGCATAGGCCAGTTCAAGTCCGCTTTCGGCGGTGTAAAAACAGTCTACTCAGAACCAAAAGTTATCGTGCTTTCTAAGCTAAACTACCGACTGTTTCTGCTAGGTAAACGTCTACGAAACCGTATTACCTGGATACGCAAAAAGCTTTAGAGCTCTTAGCCACGCATGGCACGGAATTTGGTAAGCATCCGTCGCATCATAATGTATACCAGATAGGCTGGTTTGTTGGCTATGTATACTCTGGCGTCTTGCAGGCGGACCAGCTTGCCTCCGAAGTCTGCCTTGTACTTGCCTACCCCTGATTCTGAGTTATTCATATCTAGGGTTCCATCCTGGTTGACAATACCAACACCCCACATGTCGTAGTAGTTCAAACCCAGGTCTTTGGCAGCTAGCATTGTTTCATAAGATAGTCTCGGAGCAAGGCGATTCTTCCTGCCTGTAGCAGTTCGAGCACCATGAACCTGGAATGCTGTCTCATCATTATGGCAAACCATATACGCACCGACGTCTTGGCCTTCAAAGACCATAATGATTATGTAACACATACCGGCCGGACTCATGTTTTGCCAAATCTTACGGTGGTGCTTTTCACCGAGACCTGCAAATTTGCTACTTGTCTGTTTGTTATTGTAGATCTTTGCAAATCTATCGATAGCTTCATGGCCAGACGTAAATATTTCTATAGATACATCCTTTTTGTAGGATTTCCTTATGTCTTGTCTGTGGGACTTCTTGGACTGTTGTAGCAACTCTTCGGCTGATAATGATAGGTCATAGATAACGGTTGACATCGGTGTTGAGGTTCGTAGTGGGTACTGTTTCAGCCCATTTACCTGGTAGTCAATCTCTTGTCCGTACGGTGGGGGTTCGAACATGATATGGCTGATGCGGCCATTCTGCTCTCTTAGACTTGTCAGTAGCTCCTCTAAAACGCCCTGATCTACGACGCGTAGAGCAGGTTTTTGAATAGAGGTGAAATAGTGACGCGTGTATTTGTTATAGCCAACCCGCACAAACACTGGCTGGCTGTTAACTAAATGTCTCTGGATCGTGCCATCGTACACAGCTGCCCATTCTTTGGTCTGCAGCGGGCTATGAGTAAGCTTCTTTTTTGCCATATAAGTGATTCTATCAGACAATTCTCAGCAATATGCCTAAGAATTATAGTGGAGAGCTTAAGCAAAAAGCGTCGATAATTTAGTAGTAACTTTGATATAATTGCTCCAAGTTTAGAGGAAAATAATGGCAAAAAAGAAGTCCAAGGCTAAGCAGGCATCTACACCTGCGTCCAAGAAAAAGCCTACAAAAAAAACTGACCGCGCCAAAAGCGTTAAAAAAAGCATTAAAGAGGCTCGTTCAAAACGCCGCCTTAAGAAAGACGAAAAATCGCGTGCAAGAGCAGAGTACCTGTCGACACTACCCAAAAGCAGGATAAAGCGACTACTTCATAGACTCCACCCTAAGCGTCTGGCTGCCTACTGGTTCAGTAAACAGGGCCTAATTATGGGCCTAAAACTAACTGGTATTGGCATAGCAGCGCTTGGGCTGACAGTATTTGGTCTGTTTGCTTATTACAGGAAAGATCTACCCAGTAATATCGCGGAACTACAAGCCTGCGTCTCAGGCCAAACTACTGAATACTATGACAGGACTGGCGAAACCCTTCTATGGGCATCAAAAGGTAACGTCGAATGCACCCCTGCGGAACTAGAGAATATTAACCAATATCTGATTGACGCAGTACTTGCAGTTGAGGACAAGGACTTCTACGAGCATGGTGGCTTCAAGGGAACATCAGTTATCCGTGCTGCCGTCAATAACGCTACCAGCTCTACCGTCCAGGGTGGATCAACTATCACACAGCAATATGTGAAGAACGCTATTTTAAAAGACAGCGAGAGACGCATATCCAGGAAGATTAAAGAACTAATACTTTCAATCGAGCTTGAGAATACTTTTGCCAAAAACGACATCCTAAATGCCTATCTGAACGTTGCTTCTTTTGGTTCGGTATACGACGGCATCGAAGCTGCTTCGCAGGGCTATTTTGGAAAATCAGCAGCCGACCTAACACTAGACGAGTCTGCACTACTAGCATCAGCCATACCTGCCCCAGGACTGTACTGGAGTGACCCTGAGAGACACCAGAGTAGACAACAGTTCGTACTAGGTCTGATGCTCGAGCAGAACCGCATCACGCAGGACGAGCACGATCAAGCCATTGAAGTCGACACACTATCAAAAGTCATCCGTGAACGTAACCAGTTCGAAAACATCATTGCACCACACTTTGTCCTCGAAGCAGAAAAGAGACTGATAGAAGATTTCGGTGAAGGCGTACGCAAACTTGGCTACAAAGTTATTACGACAATCGATCTCGAAGCTCAAGTCTTTGCCGAAGACTCGGTAGCTGATGCTATACCCGCTATTGAATCCAGGGGGTTCGATAACGGTGCTGCTGTAGCCGTTGATGTCGAGACAGGCAAAGTGATCGCCCATGTTGGAAGCCGTGACTTTAACTACCCAGAGTTTGGTCAGACTAATACAGTAACAACCCCGCGTGACCCTGGCTCTGCTTTCAAAATCTTCGACTATGGTGCTCTAATAGAATCCACCAATGACTGGGGCGCAGGCAGTACATTCTATGACTTTAAGACAACTTTTGCGCCTGGCTATTCGCCCAAGAACTATAACGGACAGCACAGAGGACCTATAAGCTTAAGAAGATCTCTCGGTGCATCCCTCAACATTCCCGCCATCAAAGCCATGTATATAGCTGGCATCGACACCGTTCATGATTTCGCCTATGACGCTGGGCTTCGAACTAGAGTCAACTGTGGTGGCTACTGTGGTCTATCTAGCAGTATCGGCAGTGGTGTAGAGATGCGGCTTGATGAGCTAACTAATTCATATGCGACGTTCTCAAGAGGCGGCACGTACCTGCCTCTCACATACATCGACAAAATCTATGATGCAGATGGAGCGCTCATCAGAGAGTGGACAGAGCAGCCGGAAGAAGTGTTTGATCCGCAAACAGCCTACATCCTATCGGACATACTATCGGACAATAGTGTCCGGTTTACTAAAACCAGCTACGTCATCCCGGGAGCAGAAGTTGCCGTTAAAACAGGTACAACCGACAACTTTAAAAACAATACGGTTCTCGCCTATTCAAAGGGTGTCGCTTTTGGCGCGTGGCTTGGGCACCACGACGTCACCAAGAACTTCCGGGAGAGCTTCACGACTCCGATTAAGAAGACAATGTTCCAGAGCTTTATGCGCCCCTATCTTGCCACTCAACCAACTGAAAAGAAAAATAAATGGGATCGTCCTGATGGCATAAAAGGCGTCCGTGTCGATCTAACCTCTGGCTACCAGAGTGAAAACGGCAACTGGGATATTTATCCATCTTGGTACGTAGCAAAGCGTCAGGATCAGACAGAAGAAGCTCTGGTGGACATCGTAACTGGCAAACGGGCTACAGAATGTACCCCAGAACGCGCCATCCAGGTTGTAACCGGTGGCAGCATATTGCCAGAGCTTGCAGAGTCAGACCCTTACTATAGGAGATGGATGGACCCTATAATAGCCGCGCTGGGGCCAGTTGTGGGGGGTGAAGTTCCTGCCGAAGAAGACGACCTACATGACTGCGGAGACGTGCCACCGAGTGTCGTAATCAACTCTGCACCAGCCACATGTGATCAAAATTGTACGATTACAGTTAATGTTGCTAAAGGAACCCATGATCTAGATAACGTCAATTTCTCGATTGATGGACAGATCCTGCCTGGCGGATCAATTGCAACACCGCAGCCTGGCAATTATGTCTTCACCTATTCACCGAATGTATCAGGTGTCAGGACCTTAACAGTAGAGGTCGTAGACAGTGCGCTCTACCATGCGACCACTACTACTGATATCGAGTTCGAACAGCAGTCACCCGTAACTATTACTAATGTTAATGTGATCGGCGGTGGGCTACAACTGCAGGTGGCCTGGTCTAGGGTAGAGGAGAACTTGACCCTAGTATTTGGTGAAGACTGCTCTAGCGTTAGCTCAATAAGCTTACCGAACAACACGACAACAGAGATCATAGATAGTAGCGGCTTCCCCAGTGGAGACTGTTCAGCCTATATAAGTAATAATGGCTCGAATTCTACAGAAGTTGAATTCGAAATCCCATAAAACCCCTTAAGGATGGAGGATACCTCCCTCCTTAGACTCCGGGACAGACATAGCTGTCTCGGGTGATCCACCCACCATTAAAGAATATCTTTTCAGCGAACAAGTAACTAAAAAGATCTCGCTTTCTAGCTGTGGGGTATTACGTTAAATAGGCTACTGAGACCACAGCCAAAACTCACGCCAACCTTGGCTAAACTAGGTGAGTTTTTGCTATGAGGGACAGGGCTGTCTTCATTTCTGGATCGGCCCTGTTGTGCCCTGAGTTAACATACTGCAATTCATACTTCTCTCCGTACGCCTCAGCCAACACTAAGGCCGTCTCAGGTGGGGTACACATATCAAACCTACCTTGTACAGCTCTGCAGGGTATGTCTTTGATTTTATCTATGTTGTTATAAATATAGTTTGGTGCAACAAAGCATCCGTTTAAAAAGTAATGAGTTTCCAATAGGGCAATAGCAAGAGTCTTAGGGTCATCCATTATCTCTTGCTCTAGCTCATTCGGATCATAATCAATACTTAGCAGTACTGACTCCCATAGCGTCCACTCGTATGCGTATTTCTCAGCGGTCTCTGCATCATCCTCACGCATTTGGTCGGCATAATACTGCATGACCGTGTTCCCGTCTGTTCTGTTGGCTTCTGGAACTAACGATATAAAACGTGCCCACTCTTTTGGAAAGAAGTGTCTAGGATAGCCCTCATTAACCCAGTCATCCTCGAATTGGCGCATTGTGTATACGCCCCATATCATCATGCTTATTACCCGATCTGGATGAGCAATAGCGTACATGAGTGTTAACGCTGAGCCCCAGGACCCGCCGACAACATGCCACCTTGGGATCTGCAGATACTCCCGTAGTTTTTCTGCGTCTGAGATTGTGTACTCTGTTGTATTACTATCAGTAGAGGCAAACGGAGTGCTCTGGCCACATCCTCTCTGATCAAAGAATATGACTCTATGTATATTTGGGTCGAAGTGGCCTTTATGGCTATCGCTAAAGTTCGAGCCTGGGCCACCATGAAAACTTAAGATTGGAGTAGCCTCAGCATTACCCCAATCCTCGAAGTACAGCTTATGCCCATCACCAACATCTAGGTGTCCACTTTTATTTATCATGGCTTAAGTATACAGTCTCCTAATTAAGCTTACTTCAGATGAGTATTTAAAAGACTGCGCAACGTTAGTCGTTTGGATTTAGTTGGGGCGATGATTGTTTTAAAACCCAATTTCTTGGCCTCCTTATTGCGGGCTTCTGCTCTAACTACTCGTCTGATCTCGCCGCCGAGACCCAGTTCGCCGTAGACGACGCTATCTTTGGGCAGAGCCAACCCACTTATTGAACTGGCTATAGCCATGCACACTGCTAGATCTACTGCTGGTTCGCTGATAGTGACGCCGCCGGAGACAGAAACATAGACATCATGCTCTGACAGCTTTAGCTTGGTGCGCTTTTCCAAAATAGCTATTAGTAGATTGAGTCTGTTGTTGTTTATGCCAACAGACGTCCGCTTGGGATAGCCAAAACTTGTTTTATTGGTCAATGCCTGGATTTCTACCAAAAGCGTCTTGGAGCCCTCCAGGGCAGGAAACACAACTGATCCATCGACTACTGTACGTTCCTCCAGTAGCGCAGCTGAAGGATTGTCTACTGGCATTAGACCATTATCCTTCATTTCCATCACTACTACTTCATCCACTGAACCATAGCGGTTCTTGGTGGTTCTGAGTAGTTTGTAGCCAGCGAATTTGTCACCTTCTAGCTGGAGCACCACATCAACAACGTGTTCTAGTAGCTTCGGCCCCGCAATTGTGCCTTCTTTTGTCACGTGACCAACGAGGACCATGCTCGTGTTGCTTCTTTTTGCGGCCTGCACGAGGATGTTGGTTGAGTTAACTATCTGAGAAACCCCACCCTGGGCACTAGTAACTGTTGATGTAGAAACAGTCTGGATAGAGTCTACGATCACTAGACCGTAGTCCCCACCTGCAAATGTAGAAGCAATATCATCAGCCGAGTTGCTGGATACAATATCGATATTTGTAGACTTTAGTCCTAGTCGCTGGAAGCGGCTAGAGACCTGATGCTCAGACTCCTCGCCACTTACGTAGAGTACTTTTTTATCTGCGTTAACCGCATCAGCTACTTGTAAAAGTAGAGTGCTCTTGCCTACACCTGGCTGCCCAGCAATGAGCAGAACTGACCCCGTGACAAGACCGCCGCCGAGTAACGTGTTGATCTCTTTCATCTTGAGCTGCATTCTCTGCTCACTCTTATCAGACTTTGAGCTACTCATTTGACTGACCATCAGACTGTTACCTGCACCCAGCTTAGCGTCTGCCGAGCCATGTCCTGCTACTTGTTCTAGCGTGTCCCATTCGCCGCACGAAAAACACTTCCCGCTCCACGCATTAGTATGTGCCCCACACGAGAGACATACGTATTCTGGTTTCTTTTTTGAGCCCATCCTAGAGTTCCTCCGGGTTACTATCTATAGCTGTATAGATAGCGTTGTTTTCTACGGACAATCTGTTGAGCTCAAACACTAGTTCGTTGTACTCCTTTATGCGGGCACGCATAGACGCTACATCTCTATTATAAGTCTCGATCGAATCATTGTACGCTGGCACAAGATCGTTGTACTGCTCGATTTGGCCAGATGCAAGCAGGGAGTCGAGCTGCACTTTATTCGTGTTTATCTCGACTGAGCGGGCGCTGAGTCTTGCTTGGCCGGTATCTATCTCAATTTTTAGTACTGAGAGCTGAGATCTGAGTTTTTCTGATGCTTCTTCTATCTCTACGAATACGCTCTCGTAGCCTTCGCTCATAGCCACAACAACAGTTCTATCAGTAAAGAACTGCGCATAGTGGTCTTCTAGATAGTCCGGTATATCGCGCACCTCCGTACCGACTATGGAGTGGACTTCGTTGTAAATGTCCTCTATACCGCCGTCGACGTAGGACTGTATGCTGTCCAGAACCCTTTGATTGTCAACATTATCCCAAGCAATCTGTAACCATTCACGCAGCTCTGCGAGCTCTTCATCGTTTAGCCTGTCGTAGGCTGCGTGCAGCATCTCGTGGGCTGAAGTTACCTCCTCAACATCGGCGACCCTGGGGTCATTAACATCATATACGTATATGTTAATCCCATCGTAGCAACCTAATATGATCGAACTTTCACGATCAGGACACTTCTCATTGAACTCTTCTGGACCGAGTAGGCTCGGCTTGCTGACATAGAATAGTCTCTCGCCGTACTCACTAAAAGCTGTATCGGACGATATCTGGGCTATTTGAGACGGCGCATCATACCCACGTAGTACCGCCCAATCATGGATATCCCAGCGCTTTTGCCATATTAATATACTGAGCCCTGCCGTCAGACCAAGTAACAATAGATAAACTGCAACCCTCTTCATGGCTATTAGTATATAGCCGAAGTCTGAAAGATGTAAGCCAATTGAGCTACAAGCTTAGCTTAGCCTCTGATACCCAAGTTGCCTAAATAGCACTCTGCAGGTAGCTCAGGGGCATTAAGCAGGTCGTGTGGAGACCACTTATTGAGTATATGTATTATCGTAGGGCTCCTGTAGTGCTCAACGAGCCTGGTGGCACCAAGTCTTCTTTCACTCCTTCTAGAGCCAAATAGCCCCCTCTCAGGGTCAAGCACCTCTATTAGTGACGTAGGGGCCAGCATATCAGCAATCGCTTCATGTGATTCTTCTGATCCCTGCTCGTACACATGATCTGAAAGAGCTTCTTGGGCCTCTGCGAATTCTATTATTGCATCAGCAGCGCTCGCGCCATCATTTACATCGTCTACATATAGTGATTCTGACGACTCATGAATAATGACAGCAGCTTCATCTTCGCCAAAACCGAATCTTGAGCCAGCTTCTTGAGCCTTTATCTTTTTTAGTGCTATTGATGCTCTTAGATTAACCTCGTCGTCTCTAGGGCTGAGCAGAAAGCCAGGGGTGTTCCTGAACATGCCATCAATAGCGGCGTTAGCTAGATTATCGCCAAACATGTCGTGTCCATACGGAGTTACCAAAGGAAGAGCCAGTGATGGTACTGTAGCCAAGATCCCCATCATTGCTAATACATCTCTACGGGTTGCAAAAGTCTTGCTACGTAAACGCTCATCAAGGGGGCCTAGAGGTAGGTCAGTCATTTCACAGGTCACGAAAGCGCTGAAGGTAGCCGCTGCAGGTAACAGTGCCTTCCAGCTAGGATCTATGCCCCCCGAAGTTCTTATGTCACCTCTTAGCTGCATAACCCTTGATCCTTTGTTGGCTTTCCTGACGCTACTTGGCATATCTGCCCAAACCTCTGCCTGATTCCATTCATGTAGCTCGGCACCTCTTTGGCCAGAGTGATCTTCGATTACACACGTATCTTCTGTTCCGCTCAAATTAAAAGTAGCCATAAAGTCGTGACTGTTAGCGGGTACTAACAGACTAGGCCGGTGGTTTGCCGCTCTAGACCATACGCCGTCCACCCAATACGAGTAATCTGAGCTGCCTGTATCATCTATCATTCTAGTTACACCGATTTCGTCGCCGTGCTCGTCCTTTTTACCACGGACTGTTCGTCGGTAATTGCCAGATTCGTACTCTATTCTCATAGAGTTATATTATATCACTTTATGTATGATAATACAAGTAGCACGTAGTCCTTTACTCTTTTGTACTCTTAACTACCACTTGGTTCTCACGAATACCAATGTCAGTGACATCTCCTTCTTGGATCACACCCTCAAGTAGGCTCTCGGCTATACGATCCTCCAGCTCTTCTTGTATGAGTCTACGTAAGGGGCGTACGCCATTCTTTGTATCGTAGCCCTTGTCGGCTAGCCAGGTCTTTACCTGGGCGCTGACTTTCATGCCTAGCTTGCGAGCAAGTAGCCTCTGTTCTAGATCCTTGAGCTGCACCGTGACAATACGCTTGATATCGCGTTTTGAGAGGGCTCTGAATACGAGCACCTTGTCTATGCGATTGATGAGCTCTGGTTTCATGAACTCACGCAGCTCTTTTTTGACCTTTTCTGAATTTTGCTCATGCAGTTTGCGGAGCTCTTTGTCATCTGCTTTGCTAGTAGCACTAAATCCTAGGGAGACCTCTTTTTGTAGTTTATCAGCACCGAGGTTGCTGGTCATAATTATCGTGGTATTACTAAAGCTAACGCTGCGGCCTTTGGCATCTGTTAGCACGCCGTCCTCGAGTATTTGTAGCAGCATGTTAAAGACATCTGGATGAGCTTTCTCGATTTCATCAAACAGAATTAGGCTGTACGGCTGCCGGCGAACCTTTTCAGTTAATTGTCCGGGTTCGTCATGACCTATATAGCCTGCAGGTGCGCCTACAAGCCTAGAGACATTGTGACGCTCACCAAACTCGCTCATATCTATCTTGATAAGTGATTTCTCATCACCGTAGAACTCTGTTGCCAGGACTCTAGCGAGCTCGGTCTTGCCGACTCCTGTCGGGCCTAAGAATAAGAAGCTACCAACAGGTCGCTTAGATGAGCTAATCCCGCTACGAGAGCGGCGGATAGCCTTTGACACGGCCTCGACAGCTTCATCCTGGCCTATAACGTGCTTGCTTAGTCGTTTTTCTAGACTCAGTAGAGCTTTGGCCTCTGAATTGATAACTTGTTTTACGGGCACTCCTGTCCATATCGAGACGACGTGAGCGATGTCATCTGACAGTAGTTTAAGCCGTTTCTTAGGCGCAGGGATCTTGTCCATCTCTGACTCTAGGATCTTGATCTGTTGCTTGCAGCGGGCTGCCTGCTCGTAATCTTCTTTGTCGACAGCTTCGTCCATACGGTTCTTTAGTAGTCCTAGTTCTTTACGCATACGACGTAGTTTCGGGTCAGTTTTACCCCGATCTACTCGTAGGTGTGCAGCAGATTCATCTAGCAGATCTATGGCCTTGTCCGGCATGAAACGATCATTAATATACCGATGAGCCATATTGACTGTATCCTGCAGTATCATGTCGTCTATCTCGATCCCGTGATACTCCTCGTACTTTTCCTTTAGGCCCCTGAGTATAGCGAGAGTCTCCTGCTTATTTGTCTCCGGTACGGTGATCGGCTGGAATCTGCGCTCTAGTGCAGCGTCTTTCTCAATGTGCTTGGTATATTCGGCGGTAGTTGTGGCACCGATTACTTGTATCTTGCCACGTGCGAGAGCTGGTTTGAGTATATTCCCAGCATCGATAGCGCCCTCTGCTGCACCAGCACCAACCAGCAGATGCAGCTCATCAATAAAGATAATCGTGCTATCGTCAGCAACCAGCTCTTCCATGACTTTCTTTAAACGATCTTCGAATTCACCACGGTATTTAGTCCCGGCTATCATCCCAGCCAAGTCCAGCATGACTAACCTCTTGCCGAGCAGACTGTCAGGTACATCCTCTGCAACAATCTTCTGAGCTAGACCTTCGACGATTGCTGTTTTGCCCACACCTGGCTCACCAATAAGAACTGGGTTGTTCTTATTGCGTCTGTTGAGTATTGTTACAGCTCTTCTGATCTGCTGCTCACGCCCTACAACAGGATCTAATTTACCGCTACGGGCGAGATCCGTCATGTCGGTCCCAAAATGATCTAGTGCTCCACTACCTTTACGGCTTCGTTTGGTCTTTGATCCTCCAGCTGGACCTCCAGACTGAGCTTGCTTACCTAGTAGTGACTCAAATTCAGAGCTTAAAGAGGCTACATCTACGTTCATATCTTTGAGAAGCACCGTTGCGCGGGCGTTTTTTTGAGAGAGAATACTGAACAGAATGTGCTCAGTACCGCAAACAGGCTGGTTGAACTCCTGAGCTATATCCCAGCTCATTTTGAGTGTTAGCTTGGCTGTTTCACTGAGACCTTTGCTAGTCGGGTCTACTACCATCGTTTTTGTGGAGAGATTCAGTGCTAGCCGTGCTTTGTCAAATGTGATGCCAGCGTCACTCAGCATTTTTGCCCCTATAGATTCACCCTGCCTGAGCACTCCGAGCAGTAAATGCTCTGTACCTATATAGGCCGCGCCCATCTCACTAGCTATAACATCCGCATAACGCAGGCTTTTTAGAGCATTATCAGTAAAATTCTGCAGAAACTCCTCGAAGTTTTGTCCATTAGGGTCATTCATGTCGCCTATTGTAGACAAACTAGCACTCTATGTCAACGAGTGCTAAATAGTCGCTTCAGCCCTAGCTTCTGTTTTGATGGAGCCAAAGTCTATGGCCCCATTTTTAACACGTACAGTCTTTAGAGCCTTTTCTATAGGTTCAGTGGATACTGAGCCGCCCTCACTGTGGGTGATATTCATATATGCCCACTTCCTCTCCATGAGCTGTATGTATAGATGGGCCGCATCTTTTCTAGGCAAACCAGCGAGCTCACACAAATCTCCTAATACGTTGGCGCGGTCATTCCTCACTTGACCCTCTGCATCAAACCTAATTGCCCAGAAACCCTTACGCTTCACTATCTCCCTAGAAGGAGCAAGAGACACTTCTGCTGGTATGTGCCCAACTCTAGCGCAGTAAGCTTCGCACAGATCAATATACTCGTCAGATCTTCCCTCTTGATATATACCTGAAATATGCAAGATAGATCTAAATATCCGTCTGTCTATTATAGGGATGTACGGGTACTCCAGGCTCGATTTCATTCCAGACTGGGCATCAATAGTTTGTGCAGCCACCTGGAATTCTTCAGGAAGAGCAACGACGCCCCTCACTAGCTTAATCGCTGGTATGTCTCTATCGAGACCTGGGTCATAGTCAGCTTCCGCTCTAGAGGGCATTTTGTTCTTGGCTTATTCTGATACTTTGTCGGTACCTGGCTCATCAGATTCACCAGGGTTTGACTCTAGTGTTTCCAGGAGGCTGCCTTCTAGCTCGTCTTTGCGTTTTAGCTTTGGGGCCTGCGTCTTGGGCACTTCTGTTTCGTCAACTATGTCTATTTCATAGCCTGTGAGCTTGCCGGCTAGGCGAACATTCTGGCCACCTTTACCAATAGCGATGCTCAGCTGATCGTTAGCAACAATCACGCGTGCTCGTCCTTCTTTGTCATCGACAGTAACGCTTAGGATCTCTGTAGGGCTGAGTGCATTAGTGATGAACTCTTTAGTGTCCTCAGACCAGACGACGATATCAATCTTTTCCTGATCGCCAACCTCACCGTTAACTGACTGTACTCTTGTGCCGTGACCTCCTACAAATGTGCCTACAGGATCTATATTCGGCACATTACTCGATACAGCCACCTTGCTTCGTACACCAGGTTCTCGAGCGATCTCTTTGATCTCGACTGACCCCGATTCCATTTCTGGCACCTCATTAGCAAAAAGTAGTTTCAAAAACTCGTCAGAGCCTCGGCTAAGGATTAGCTGAGGGCCACGGAACCCACGTTCTACGTCTTTTAGCAGTACTTTGTGGCGCTGTCCTGCACTATAGTGTTCACCTTGAATCTGTTCGCTCATTGGCATAATGCCCTGAGCACGGCCGATCTCAAATCGTACGATCTTTGGCTCTACACGTGTGACAATAGCGTTTACGACTGTTCCGATCTTGTCCTCAAACTCTGCCATGACTATCTCACGCTCTGCTTCTCGCAGTCTCTGAAGAATCACTTGCTTTGCTGTCTGGGCGGCTACACGACCAAAACTCTCAGCTTTGTGGTGTTGCTCTAGTATATCTCCGACCTTTGCATCTTCTTTGCGTTCTTTGGCCTGCTCAACTGTCAACTGTGCAGCTTCGTTCTCGACCTCTTCGACTACTTCGTGGATAACATAGATATCCACATCACCTGTATTCATGTTGATTGTTGAACGAACGTTCTGATCACGTTCACCGTGGTCTCGTCGCCAGGCGGCGGCTAATGCCTGCTCAACAGCGTCTTGGACTGCTTCTTCTGGTAGATTCTTTTCTTCTGCTAGCGTTTTGAGTGCTAATACCATCTGTTTTACATCTAATTCCATGATTTCTCCTATTTTTCACCACCTGATATGTAAAAATCCGACCCTGCGGCCGGACGTGATACCGACATTATAGCAAATATGTTACTCTCAAGTCTATGACTAAATTAGATCCGAGAATAAAGCTAGATACTACCATTAGACCCCAGGACGATATATTCGGTTATGCGTGTAATCTATGGGTAGATGAGAACCCTATTCCAGATGACAAATCACGCTGGTCATCTTTCGCGAAAATTGCCAAGAAAACGAATAAGCAGATAAGAGACATTATCACCGATATGGCCAATGCCAAAGACCCAAGTGCGGACAGAAAGCTAGTTGCTGCCTACTACAAAAGCTACATGGACAAAGATCTAAACTCAGAAAAAGCAGTAGCTAGTCTAAATAAAATCTTGGGGAGAGCTAATGACTCATCAGTATCAATAGAAAAACGACTAGCTGAATTACACCTGCGATACATAGATGTATTAGCTGAAGTTGACGTATCTGCAGATTCAAACGGAAAAGGGGCCTATTCTTTGTCTCTCTACCAACCAGAGCTCAGCCTACCGAATAGAAGTTATTATCTAGATGACACTGAGGAGATGGATAAATTCCGTAACGAGTTAAAGAAACATATAAAAAGACTTGTGCGGGAGTTAAAATCTATCGGTGTCAATATGTCGCTGAACCCTGACACAATTTATGAGTATGAACTCATGCTCGCCGAACATTCATGGGAGCATGCTGATCTCCGCGATCCAGGCAAAACTAATAATCTATACACAGTAGAGCAGCTGCAGAAACGGCTACCCATTTTTGATTGGACTATTTACCTAGATGCCCTCGGGGTTGGAGACATAGAGTATCTGTATCTTGCAACCGATAGCTATTTTTACAAACTGTTTGAAGTAGTAGATCTAGCTGACGAGAAACTTGTTAGTTATATGCAGTGGCGTGTAATATCTGGCTTTTCAGGATTTATAAGTGAAGAGATATCCCAGCTAAACTTTGATTTCTACGGAACCGTTTTGCATGGGCAGAAGGAACTAAAACCTCTTGACGAACGAGCGACCGACTCTACTGACGCAGCATTCTTTAAGATAGTAGAGAAAGAATATATCAAAAGACACTTCCCTGAAGAATCTAAAGAGTCTGTAGATGCTATTGCTAAAGAGGTTACGGAGGCTTTTCGCACTCGCCTAGGCAAGCTAGAGTGGCTCAGCCAATCAAGCCGAGACTATGCCCAGAAAAAGCTCGATCGAATGATCGTTAACACTGGATATTCAAAAGAAACAATAGACTATAGCGGCCTAGAGCTCAGTAACGATTGCATATTAAGTAGCGCGGAGAAAGTCCGTACATTCAACTCCTCCAGGATACTGAAAAAGACAGGACAACCCGTAGACAGAGAGAGCTTAGGCATGACCAGAGGCGCTCAGTTTGTAAACGCGTGGACCAACCCTGTGCTACTTAACAGCTGTTACCCTGCGTCTATCCTGCAGTGGCCATTTTTTGATGCCGATGCTTCGCATGTGCATAACTTATCAGCCGTGGGCTCAACTGTAGGCCACGAGCTAACGCACAACTTTGACACTGCAGGCTCACAATATGACCTTAATGGAGAGCTTAACGAATGGCTGACTGACAAAGACAAACGTAAGTTTGATGAGCTCGGACAGATAATAATTGATCAAGCCGACTCTTATGAGGTTGCTCCTGGAGTAAATGTGATTGGCAAGCAGGTCTTACCCGAATTGATCGCCGACCTAGGTGGTGTAGAAATAGTCGTAGACATCATCAAATCACAGTATGACGGTGATGAACAGAAGGCAAAACTACAAGAACTCTTTATCGGGTACGCCCACCATTGGGCTAGTAGCTCTACCCAGGAATACAAAATTATGCTCGCAAAGTCAGACGAGCATCCGGAGATAGTCTTACGTGTTAACGGCATACTAGAGCACGTCGACGCATTCCATGAGGCGTTTGATACGAAGCCAGGAGACAAACTATACCGAGCACCTGAGGATAGAGCCAGGATCTGGTAGCACCTAGCACTCCACCAGCGTAACATTGTCATCAGCGTCTACTTCAGCGGCTTGTAGTATACATGCATCAGCGTGGTTGTTCTCCTGCATCCAACGTTCGGCGGCGTATTTCATCTGGTTTAGCTTCTTATCTGTTATGTAATCTAGCCCGCCGCCGAACCCATAAGTGGATCTGTATTTCACCTCCGTAAAGAAGACTACGCGATTATGCCTTGTAACCAAATCAATTTCGCAGTCAGGTCTACGCCAGTTAGTGGTTATCAGTACATGACCTGCAGACTCGAGTTCCTCTAACACTAAAGACTCGGCTCGTTTGCCTTGAGATGTAGTATCCATGTCTAAATTGTAAGGCTAGCCATGATCCGAAACCGTATCTTTAATTGTTTTGTAACTATACCTGTGAACCCCTGGTATCGGTCCACTCTCACGACAGGCCTCAATGTGTCCTGGTGTCACGTAACCAAAATGTTTCTCAAAGCCATACTCCGGGTACCGCTTTGACAGCTGCTTCATATACGCGTCCCGAGATACTTTTGCAATAATGCTCGCAGCCATAACTTCTGGATGCTTTGCGTCAGCTTTAATGACAGTCTCTACGTTATCAAGCTCCTCCAGATAGTTATAGTTGCCGTCGATTATTATCTGGTCAATACTTCTACCGCTGGGCAAAGTGGCCTTACACGCTCTAACTGCTTGCCTCATAGCACTAGATGTTGCTTGTGTCAGGCCGATCTCATCTACTTGTGCAGCAGGCACCCACCCAATACCTATCGAGCAAGCTTGAGACTGAACTTCTATCATTAGCCTCTCTCTAGCGGCAGGACTGAGTCTCTTTGAATCCGACAGACCATGTATCGGGCCATCTAGACACACAGCAGCAGCGACGAGAGGGCCGGCCATGCATCCTCTACCTGCCTCATCTACCCCTATGATCATTGCACCATACTACAGCAGTAGTGAGCAAAGCTGCTACAATTGTTTTTGTGGACAAGATACAAACCCTTCATCCTGATCCCGGCAAGCAAGGCGTCAATATAGATAAAGAAAAGTACGACATAGTAAAAACAGCCCTGCTCGAAACAATCTCAGAAAATGAGCCAAAGACGTTCATGAAGCTCGGTGCTTTACCCGACTCAAAACGTTGTGGTTTTGAAGGATCAGCAATGTGGTCCATAGTTACGGTCAAGCTGGACCTGGAAGCTAGGGGCATACTAGTACACCACAGAAATAAAAAACCAGCTATCATAGAGCTGGTTAATAGGTAATATCCCTAAGAACTATCCTTTGTCTTCTTCAGCTTCTGCTGGCGACTCTTCAGATTTCTCCTGCTCTGGCTTAGCTTCTTCTTCTGTAGCTTCTGACTCTTCAGGCTCTGGTTCCGGCTGAATGTTTACTAGGTCCATGTCGAACTCTACAGCAGCTAGGCGTGCTGACTTACCTGTAAGCTTTCGTAGATAGCTGAGGTTGTTCCGGCGTACTTTGGACCGTTTGACTACCTCTACCTTTTCAATGTTAGGTGCGTGCATCATAAAGCCACGTTCTACCCCGACGCCACTAGCAACCTTGCGCACTGTAATGCGATATGTCAGAGAGTTCTTACGGTCTACGCGGAGTACTACTCCCTCGAAAACCTGAACACGCTCTTTGTTGCCTTCTGTAATGCGCTGGTGAACACGAACCGTGTCACCGCTTTTTACGACCGGGACGGCTTTTTTACGGTATTTTGCTTCAATAGCTTTAACTACACTTGTCATAGCCAGTAGACTTTAACAGATAGACCCCACTTATGCAATAGCGAGGTACTGCTCTCTAGCATTCTCTATGAGCTCGTCCATCTGTATCGCTCCGATGCGTCTATGGGGTTGAGCCATCTGGCGTCTTTTATATGTCTCATCGCCATCGAACAATACTAGCTGCCTCATGAGACGGGATATTTCTCCTATACACTGATAACGGGGCCAATGGTCCAGATCATAGCCAATGATACCTGTTGTTACCAGGAAGCTTTCTCGTTGAGGCGAGCTGACGTCCGGCTGTGGGTAGGTGAACATATTGCCCCTATCAGTTATACCTACAAAAGGCTTAAGCATGTTGCAGTAGCCAGCTATAGATATACGTCCGTCTATATCAGGCACGCTTCTGAGAGCTGTTGGCTCAATGGGGTCTAATGCACCTACAACTACAACTTTTTGCCCGTTTCGTGCGCCTCTGTTGGCAAAAGCTACTACTTGAGTGCCCGTACGGACTGCTCGTAAATGCTTGGCGAAACGCTTTGTATCAGTAGTGTCCGCGGCCTGGTCTAAAAGATCCAGTACCTGGCGAAACTGACCACGTTCAAAATTAAAATCTACATATTCTGGTGCTTGTGCTGTTTTCATACCCACACTCTAACCTAGTTAGTACGTCGGTGCAGTGAATAATTTTTCACTTAGAGCAGCAAGATATTAACTAGGCTTTAGGTTAGTGAGTTTAGTGCTTTTATAAAGGCTGCATCTTTGAGCGTTGCGCCCTCTGTGCTCATTGATATAGCGTGGATGTCCTCTGCCGCAGACTTTATTTGCTGCTCCAGCTTCTGATTGACTACGGACTCTGTCCACGTCTCGTCGTGCATATTCTGATACCACTCATAGTAGCTGACTATCACACCGCCGGCATTTGCGAGTATATCTGGCACAACGTTGACACCTCTGGATTCCAGACTTGTATGTGCATTCTCATTGACTGGCCCATTAGCGAGCTCGAGGATGAGCGCTGCTCGCACAGCGTCAGCATTAGTTTCTGTAACAGCGTCACCGAGTGCTGCTAGAACAAGCACATCAACCTCTAGCGCAAGCAGTTCGTCATTACTTAGAACCTTTACCCCTGCAACCTGACATTCTGCTACACGCCCGCGCGAATTCTTATGATTTTTTATAGATTCAAGTTCTTCTGAGTCTAAGCCCTGTTCTTTGTACAATGCGCCGCTGCTGTCACTGACTGCAATTATCGTCCAGTTTGGGTTGCTTGATGCGAGGGTTGAAAACCACGAACCGACATTCCCGTAACCTTGCACAGCAATGGTGATCTTATCATCTGACCTGCCATTTAACTCAAGTAGCTGCTCTAGTACGTAGACACCTCCTTGACCTGTAGCAGCATCTCTGCCCTCTGATCCACCGTTAGCAATAGACTTACCGGTAAAGCTAGCCCTGGTCTTATCACCAGTTATCGAGCTGTATTCATCCACCATCCAGTCAATGATCTGGGCG
>JBCCHY010000015.1:0-21988 GCA_039028495.1 Patescibacteria group bacterium | reverse complement strand
CCGTACTGCACGTCGGTCTGGTTGAAGACGACGATACAGCCAGCGAGGAGGAGCGCGACGAGAGCGAACGCGCCCCCGGTATTTCTGAACATCCGAAGCCCTCGGCTTTCTCTGTTTCACTCGGCCCCGGCGAGCCGGTGGCTCGCGGCGGGAGCGACGGCAAAGCGTCGCTGTGAACTCGTGTCGGTTTGCGCCGCTACCCGCTCGGGAGCGCGCCCTTTTTCTTCTGGGAGTCCGACGAGGCATCCGCGCTCGTGGACGTCTCGTTCGCCGTCGCTTCCTGATCGCGGACCACCGCGGTCACGGCCGACCGGACGAACGTCAATTTCACTTTGGCCTTCTCGTCGACGAGGACCTCGACGCGGTCGTTCTCTTTGTCGACGCTGACGACAGTTCCCACGATGCCGGAGCTCGTCTGAACGGTGTCGCCCTTCTTCAGACTGTCGACCAGCCGCTGGTGCTCAGCCTGCTGCTTCTTCTGCGGACGGATCAGCAGGAAGTAGAAGACCAAGTACATCAGCAAGAACATCATCAAGATCTGCGGATCGAAGAGCGACGGCCCCCCGCCCTCTTCAGCACCGGCTGCATCGGAAGCACCACCCGCGGGAGCACCTTCGCCTTGCAGCAGGAAGAACGGGAACATGTCGACTCATTCCGTTCGAGCGACGAGTCGCACCGAACACAGCAGTGGGATGGACCGACGACCGAACGGCCGAAGCTCCGATGTCGAGGATTCCGAAACGACCAGCGTCGGGTTTCGGACACGCGAGATCGACCGCCGGGAGGAGTCCGACGACAGCCGCAACGCTGCGGTCGATCGCACTCTTAAACGCCCATGAATTCGGACGTTACTCCAGGCAGAGACGAAAGGCCGGATTTTACACGACCGCATGCCCTCTGCAAGGGGGCACCGCTACCACCAGCGGGCGGCGAATTCCTCGAACCGGCCGGCCCGGATCGCGGCCCGGATATCCTCCAGCAACCGGTGGAAAACACGGAGGTTGTGAATGCTCGCGAGGGTCGCTCCGAGGATTTCCCCCCGCCGGATCAGGTGATGGAGAAAGCCCCGGGAGAAGTGCCCGCAGGTGTAACAGTCGCACCGTTCATCGACCGGACCGGCGTCGGCCTTGTGGACCGCGTTCTTCAAACGGAGGACCTCGCCGTCGACGGTGAAGAGGTATCCACTCCGCGCATTTCGGGTCGGAAGGACACAATCGAACAGATCGACGCCGTGCCCGATCGCCCGCACGTACTCCTGGAAGCCTGTCACCCCCATGAGGTACCGCGGCCGCTCGCGCGGCAACCCCTCGACGCCCCAAGGGATGGTCTCGAGCAGGGTGTCTCGATCCTCTCCCACGCTCACCCCGCCGACCGCGAAACCGTCGAACGCGTGCTCTTCCCGGTCGATCTCGAGAAGCCGCTCCGTGCATTCCGCGCGCAGGTCGCGGTTCGCGCCCCCCTGCTGAATCGCGAAGACCGCCATCGGCTCGTAGATGTGCAGCCCCTCGCGGGCGCGCGCGGAACGCCGGGCCCACGACAGCGTGCGCTCCATCGCGTCCCGCATCCCGACCCGATCCGCGGTCGGCGGCGGACAGTGATCGAGCACCATCGCGATGTCGCTCCCGAGTTCCGCCTGGATCGCCATCACCCGTTCGGGGTCGAGGAACACCTCCGCCCCGTCGACGTGCGACTTGAACCGAACCCCGTCGTCCGCAATCGACCGCAACTCCGCGAGCGACAACACCTGGAAACCGCCGGAGTCGGTGAGGATCGGGCCGGACCAACCCATGAATTGGTGCAACCCTCCGAGCTTGCGGACCAGTTCCTCGCCCGGACGAAGCGTGAGGTGGTAGGTGTTGGAGAGAACGATCTGGGCACCGAGCTCGCGGAGTTGGTCGGGCAGAACGCCTTTCACGGCACCGCGCGTCCCCACCGGCATGAACGCGGGGGTTTCGACATCGCCGTGCGGAGTCCGCAGACGGCCGACTCGGCTCGCGCCGTCTTCGGCGAGGAGCTCGAAATCGAATCCGGAGATCATGAACGTTCCCGTCGAGAGTTCAGCGAGAGCGGCGGGGCCGCCGGATGGATACCGGGTCCGGAGTACTGCACGCGATCACCTCGGCCCGCTGCAGTGAACGTCTCCCAACCCGCGACCGCAAACGCGGGCGCGCGGAGGGCTCGCCGTCGACACCGAGACGTCGGCGGCCGGCGACATTACCAGACCTTCACGACCTCAGCGCCGCGGTAGTAGTACTTCACGATCTGGATCGCATCGACGTTCCGGCTTCGCGCCATCTCACGCGCGCCGTTCTGACACATACCGACGCCGTGCCCGTGGCCCCAGCCGGTGAATCGGAATCGGTCTCCCGCGCGCTCGACCTCGAACGCGGTCGACTTGAGGACGAGACTCCCATCCCGCGTCAGCCGTAAGCGGAAGAGCGTCGTATCGATCTCGAAACTCCCACCACCGTGCGTCACCCGAAGATAGGCGGAGTGCTTGCCGCCCCGCTGGATCGCCACCGGCTCGATAGACCGGATCGGCCGCTTCAGATCGAGCTTCGCTCCTTTGAGTTGAGCCGCGGCGAGGATCGCCCGATGAATCTCGGTCTCGCTCGCAACAGCGGTCCAGCCGTCGCGGGTGAGCTTCATGTCGCGACAGTAGGTGCACGGCACCGCTGACAACGTCTGAATCTCGGGCGCCCCGAAAATCGACGCTCCACTCGCGGTCGCCCCGCCGCACGTCGCGTGGAAGTACGCCTGAAAGACTCGGCCCTGATGGAACATCACGTAGCCGCGGGTGTTCGCGACCGCTTCCTCCACTTTGTCGTAGTTGTGGGCTCCCTTGTACACCTGCGACATCACGCTCGCCTCGAGGTGAATCCGCGCGGTCGGAGCCGCCTGGAAGATCTGATAGAGCGCGTAAGTACGACATGCGATCGCCTGCGCTTCGAGCGCGGCGAGCTCCGAGCGAACTTGCATCTCTCCCGGGAGAACGCCCGCGATGTAGCGTTCCATCGGAAGACGGTTGACCAGCTTCCACGTGCCGTCGCCTTCGCCGGAACGAACGAAGACAAACTCAAGCCAGCCTTCGTAGGAGCGATCGTTCAATCCGGTGGCCCGGACCCCCTTCGCTCGGATCCGAAACGGCATGCCGTCACGGAATCCGTACGGTTTCTTGCCCTTCGCCGCCTTGGGGTCCCGGACGAAGAACGCCATCCCTCCACCGTCGATACGTTCGTGGGTGAGCCGGAGTTCATCGGCAGCAACCGTCTCCGAGATCGTCGAGAGCCCCTTGCCGTCCTCGCGCGGCTTGCCCGGCCCCTCGAGGAGAAACCTTCCGCTCTCGCTTCGCAGGACCAATGACGTCGGGCCACTCTCGAGACGTACGCCGACGATCGGCTCCCCGGTCACGCCACTCCCCTTCTTGGGTGCAGCGTCTCCCGCGGGTGGCGCCGTCTGCGCTCGGGCGACCTGAGTGGGTGCTTCGCTCGCGAGCTCCATCGACGGCGGTGCCGTCGACACGAACTGGCTGGTCACCCAGAACGCGACGAGAAACCCCAAGCCGCGAACCCATACGATGGGCCGAACTATCCGACGCATCATGGCTTTCGTCCTTCGCTCACGCCTTCGGGGAGGCGATCCCCGTTACTGTTTCCGAAGTCGAGTTCTCCGGTGCTATCGAGGCTCTGCATTCGCGACTTCGGCAAGGGACCGACGATCTCCTCGGCCCGCGGTCCGAGCAATCGACCCCGAGGGGTCTTGACCAAGAAGCCTTTGCGGATCAAGTACGGCTCGTAGACGTCTTCGATGGTGCGTTCGTCCTCGCCGACGGTGACGGAGATGGTCTTCACCCCAACCGGGACACCGCGATTCTGGGCGACGACTTCGAGGATCTTGCGGTCGAGCGGGTCGAGCCCGAAGCGGTCGACCCCGAGCCGATCGAGCGCGTGCTCGGCAACCACGGCGTCCACCACTCCCCCGCCGCTGACGTCGGCGAAGTCGCGGACTCGGCCTCCCAAAAGGTGTGCCCCCCGATATCAGAATGTTCGAACTTGTCCTCTACTCGGCCTTTCCAGACAAAGCCCACGACACTATATGGCATGTCTCCTGGTGGAGCCGCTTTTATCGAAAAGCTACCCGCAAGACGTAAATCTATATCCTCGTAGCCGGTCTTTTCGAGCATTTCTCGATATGCTGCTTCTTCTAGTGTTTGACCGTGATGAATCTTGCCGCTTGGGAATTCTCTCGTGCCGATATAAGGCTGTCTTTTGCGCTCGTAAAACATGTATTCTCCATCAGATGCACGTAGACAAATGACAGATATAGTCGTCGGCATTAGCCGCATACGCTTCTCACGCACACTAAATCTACTAGCAAGCGCCTGGCCATTGCTAGATAGCCGATATTTCTTGTCAGCTTTTTCAACCAGCCCTAGCTTGATGAGCTCTTTTAGGTGATACATGAACGAATTTGCTTCGATATCGTCTGGTTTGAGCTCACTGTATCGTAGCTCTACTGCATGAACCAGTCGGTCATATATCTTCACCTGTATATGATGATCCGGTAGTGCAATTTTCTTCCCCATGCCAGCTAGTATAGCTCCTCAGGACTGAAGTAGATACTCAACACTTTTTGAGTCATAAAGATAAGTGTTTTCCAGTTTTTTAAAGGCGACGTTTTTTACGACGAGCTGTTTCTAGTAGCCAGTTTGGTACGTAGCGGCTCCCCCTGATCACGAGATCATGAGCAGGCACATGTTTGAGCTCATCTACACCGAAGCTACGCTTGAATTGACTAACACCGAAGTACCTGTGGCTAGTATCCTCTTCATCGACAATGCCCCAGAAGTTATAACGAGAACACCCGCGGGCTCTGGCATCTCCCATAGCTGCTAGATGCAGTAGTGGTGCCGAGCTAAGTTTGACTCCTTCGGCAGTACTAACACCGTAGTGATACGAAGCCTCCGTGCCGTAGAAAATAACAAAGTTTTGAGCGACGATCTCGCCGTCATGTCTGGCCGTATACATGAGGATGTTGTCGGTCGCAGCAAAAGCTTCAAACTGCTTGGTCAAAAACTTTTTTGAAAACGGCACATATTTCATGCGAGCTGCATGAGCTGCGTGTATCTCATAAAAGCTATCTACGGTTGACGGACTCTGGCTGACTTCGATATCAATGTCTAGTTTCTGAGCCTTCCTGATTTTCCTGCGTAGCGACTGGCTCATGCCGGCCATGACCTCGTCTTCGGATTTGCCCAGATCAATTATGCCAGCGTGCTCTACACTAAGCGGCATTGGTGCAGGACGTAGGCCTAGCTCTTTTAGCACTCTTCTCGACTGTTCGCTGTCTTCGATCTGCGGACGTACACGGACAAAGTCGCATTTGTGCTCAACTGCTTGCTCTGCAATATCCGAGACAATTGCATCTACTAGCTCGTCATCTGAGTAGTCCATTAACGGACCACCCGCTATAGTCATGTAGCGGCCCCTCCTGGCACTCTCAACTACTGCAGTATATAGAGCCTTTTTAGGTACGCATCGCCTAATAATCTGTTTATCTAGACTTAGTTGAAATTCACCCCATTGCCACGACTGCAAAAAATTTGCTTCTGGGAATTTTTTGAGTAGCCCTTCTAGCTGTTTCCGCGTAACGTTTTTGACTTCAATCATAACCCGCGCCTTTTTCTACGGACTGTTTCAACCAACAAATTCTTCTGATATCGCAGCTTATCAATCACAAGATCGTGGGCTGGTACATAGGTATAGTCAGATCCGCCGAAACCTTTTTTAAAGGTAGTTACGCCCGCATAGCGATGGTTCTCGGAACCCTCTGGTGCTATGCCCCATAGGTTGTAGCGCTTTTTGCCTGCTACTTTGACGTCACGTATTGCTCGCCACTGAATTGCATATGCGCCGGGCAAGTTCCGCCCCTCTGGTGTTGAAGCGCCATATAAATAGCATGCTTCTTCACCAAACGAGACTATCATTGCTGAAGCGAGCAACACACCATCTGCGTGAGCGTGATATATCGCTACCATGCCACCGTTCATGAAATGCTCATACTCTGATTTCAGGGTTTCGGTCGATCCGATCACGTAGTTTTGACGCTGGGCAGTTTCGATCTGAAGGTTTAGGAATTGATCATATGAATCTAGTGAGCTGTCTATGGACACCACTACGTTTTTCTTTTCGGCCTGCCTGACTTCGTAGCGAGTTTTTTTGCGCATGTTGGCGAGTAGTTGATCTTCACTCTGGGACAAATCGATCATGCTCGTATCTTGAGCATTGAGATGCATTTGGCTTAGGCGAAATCCAGTCGATTTCATGTGTCCTAGTAGCTCATCGGTAGAAGTCACCTGCGGTCTGATACGAACATACACGCAATTATGCACTACAGCTATACGGCGGATTTCTTCTACTGCTATCTCTATTAGCTGCTGATCCGACCAGTCAAGCAGGGGCCCACCAGCTATCTCTAAGTATCTACCCCGACGAGCAGCACGTACAACCGCCTGAATCATTACATGCCCATTAGTTGTGATTCGTCTAATGACTGGTTCGTCAGCTCCAGCCTGTGACTCTCCATACTCCCAGGAGTTCAGAAAATTCACTTCAGAAAACGCCAGTAGAGCTTGTTGCCACTGCTCATAGCTTGGATCCTGAAATTCTACGCTCATGTGCTACTTGCCATTTCTATTAGCTTACTAACCTGCTCCGTATCTATGTTTATATGTAGAGGTATGTTTACCAGTGTAGCACTTAAAGTTTCAGCATTTGGGCAGGAGCTAGCAGTATAGCCAGATTTTTCAAGGTATCTACTCGGATATACCGGTGAATCATACCAAGTGTCGATCAGGCTATAGCTGTTCTGTTTAGCAGAACTGAGAAACAGCTTTCTGTCCGAGACCTTCATCGGCAAACGCAGCATGTTAGAGCCTGGCGGGTAATCTACATCCGCTAGTAACTTTTGTCGCCTGGATATATCGGCATCTAGATTTTTAAATCCTAACAGCACCTCTGCAGCAACCTGAGCTGACATACGTGTCATCCTATCAACTTGCCCACCAGCTGATCTAGAAATAAGGCCAATTGCAAGTGATGCACGGAGGAGTACTCGACCAACAGTGTACTTGTACGATTTTCTGACTTTCCAGGTGAGTAGTGGATATATACGATCGCGTAAGCGCTTAGTAAGCTCTGGGTCTAGATGCGGCGCAGGCAAATCATCATTGAGCCTATCAGTACGCACTATAAGTGCACCGCCACTGACTGCATCAATATGCTTGTCCCTACCGAAAGACAGCATAACAAGATCACCGACTGTGCCAGCTTCGCGGCCATCTTTGTACCGCATACCAACAGAGTGAGCCAGATCCTCGATCAAAGTTATTCCTTTGTCTCTGCAAAACTTTTCAATTGGTTCTATATCAATAGAAATACCAAAGGTGTTCTGCGCAATTACGGCGGACATTTTTGGTTGTTTCTTGTAGCTACGGCTCAGTACCTTTAGGTCATAGTTGTGTGAATCTTTGGCTACATCTAGGTAAACCGGGCTCGCCCCAGCTGCCATAACTGCTTGGGGCACAGCGTAGCAAGTATAGGCGTTAATACCGACATGTGAGGCGCCGGTCATTTCGATAGCTCTTGCGAGCGCACCGCGCCCGCGGTAAAACAACGAAGCAGTACCGTTGTAGCGGCTTTCTAGATACTGCACTAGATCCGACCTAGAGGTCTGTTCACCTCTGCGCACAAGGTGCCTGAATGCAGAGGCGAAGCTGAAGTTAGAGCCAAGTGAGTTAAAGATCATCTGTTCATGGCCTCCTCGACTGCAGCCGCGAGCTCTAATGGATGCGTTTTGTATGGAGCATGACGGACTCCTTTCATGATATACAGCCCTGAGTTATCTGGTATTTCACGCTCCATCAAGCGACCATGGCTAAGCGGTGTATATGTGTCGTCACTACCCCAAATCATAGCGGTGTGTGTCATAACTTGGCTCAGATCAAGGTGTGCATCCGAATCCAGCATATTGACGAGTGTCTGTTTCATGTTTTCTGGAGCTTTATAGTAATCGCTCGCTCCTACGAATCTATAGAGCACACGTCGAAGTAGCGGTAGCCTCCGGAGAGGACGTAGAACCTTAGCGCCAATACGTAACACAGTCCGTTTTATAGAAACCCGCTGCTCATCAACTACAGCTCCGGCACTATTTACTAGTATCAGTTTTTTGAGACGCTGCGGATGCTTGATGCTGTAGTTTAGCAGTATTCTCCCGCCATTACTGTGTCCTAGTACAACCACATTTTTAACTCCCTTTATTTGCGAGTCAAGCCAGTCAACATATGCGTCAATGTCCCATACTTTGTCGCTGGGTTCTGTAAGCCCCGGCACGTTAAGCATGATGGGTTCAATGCTTCGTTTGCGCAGTTCATCCAAAAATACGCCCCAAGAATCAACCTCATATGCCCAACCGTGCACTATAAATAGCTTAAGACTATGCATCACAAAATCCTCTAAGTTGGGTCAGCAACGACGCTATCATTAGCCTACCCCCCAATGCTCTCTCCATTTTTGTGATCTAGCGTCACGGCGGCACAAAAGAGACTCGTCAGCTGGGCTTGCAAGTAGATTTTTAATGATGCCCTCTAGCAATTGACTGCCCTTGAACAGTACTAAGTCATCCTTCGATAAACTATCTCTTAAATACTCCATAGCGTCAGCTGGCTTTTCAAACGCATGTAGGTTAATTTTGTCGTTGTTACCTAGAATAGGCTTGGTGTGTTTAAGCGTTCGAGGGCCCACCAATACAATATTGTTTACATTTGATCCAGATATGACTGCCGCTAATCTTTGGTGTTCTTTTTTTTCATTAGCACCTTGCTCAATAATATCGCCGATCACAAGCCACTTTGATTCATGTTTTATCTCCGAAAACATATTGATGATCGACTGCATACTTTCTAGGTGCGCGTTATACGAGCTGTCGATCATTCCGTATCCTGCAGCTCCTTTGAGGTATGTCGTCCTACTAGGTGGTTGGGTTATGGTTGAAAAATCGGCAGCAGATGCATGGGCCCCTAGCTCGCGGCAAATCATGAGTGTCATAGCCAGTTGTAAGCCAGCCTCACGAGGCTGAGCATGAGCTAGTGAAATGGTTGTGGGTGCGCCTAGTAGTTCTTTTTTAAATCCATACTCTGTTTTTGTGGGTGTGACTCGGTATGATTTAAGCTGGGCTAGACTCACAGGAGTGGCCCAATCAATGCCCGCCCGAGTTAAGGCACCAATCATCGCATCACTCTCACCGTTATACATGACTGCGCCTGTTGTTTGGGCGGTTGCTGCTGCAAATGAATCGGCAATTAGATTATCAGTCGATATAGACAGCTCTGATGCTAGCTGCTCGAAATTAACTGCGTGAGAGTTAGATACACTCACCCATGCAGATACTTCCGGACGGAGCCAGCTCGCGACTATCTCTGCCTCTAGCGGTCTATCAGCGTCAACCTCCGCAACATAAAACTCTTGTTGGCGTTTGTAGAACAGTGATCTGACTGGAACAGCAATCAGTAGATATAGCCATTTCCAGCGATTTGCTCTAACGCCACTTAGCCCAACAACATCAAAGGCTAGTCCGAATGAGCTGTTGGCATTATGTGAGACGTGTGCTTTATCACCAAGAGCTGCTTCCAGCATATGCAGCATGGTGGTTTTACCAACCGAGCCCGTAACCATTATCACTCTCGGAGACCAACGTCTGAGAGATAGCTTTGACCAGAATAAGAAATATTTTGCAGCTGCAAAATACAGTTTGGGCTTTAGACTCTTAAGAACTGATTTCATCAGCTACTAGTGTAGCAATTTTGAACAGCTTCTAACAGAGGTTACTCAAGTAGCTGCTGCAGATCGCCAAAGTCTATATCAGTATCAGGACGCTGAATATCAAAACTGGTACCATGCGAGGTTATCTTCTGAACGCCAGAAGCCTCTGAGATCTCGACTATATTTCTAGATCTAGGATCAATAACCAGCTCCATTGACAACGATTGGCCACTCGTTACTAGTGCCGCCTGCTCTTCTATAAACTGGGCAAATTCATCCAGCCCTTGCGCACGCAAGTACAGACCCAGGGTCTCGTAAAAGCTCGGTAGATCTATTTCGACATCGTAGCTATAGACTAGTCGGTCATCTAGAGTTTCTTTACGGGCATTATCAAAATTAACCGAATACGCCCGCCTAAGTCCGTCGACGATCTGGTCTCTCTCTGACTTGTCTATCTTGCCAAACAATACGAATGCCCTCACGAGTGAGTCTCGCAGCTGCGTTGGCTGATTTGACTCGACAGCCCAGACGTCAACTGCGTCTTGCGCCTTGGACTGCTCGATCTCATCGCGTAGCTCTATTTTGTCGTAGCGTATATAGTCAGCGTCTGGATAGCCGTATGACTGAACCGACACAATATCGCCTCCATTGTCTATCTGCACAACGCTACGTGTCTGTAGCTCGCCAGCAAAACTATGCTCGATTGTATTGGTTGACGACTGAGACCCTACACTGTTCTCTATTTCTCTAGCTACACCGTCGAGCTTCAACGAGCTATCCAGACTAGCCCAAAAAGAACGCTCTATGTCTAGGTAAACATTCTTGTAGTAATAGTTCGTACTAAATGCCAGTAGCGAGGCAGACAAGATCACGACCAATGTAATGAATCTAGTTGTTGCTAAGTTTCGTAATTTATCCATGCGCACCATTGTACCCTAACGGGCTGAATGTGCGATGGCTAATTCGACCATCTTGATAGCTGCATCTTTTGTGTTGGCCCCCGCGATCCAGCCAGCTCTATGACAGAATTTGGCGCCTGCTACCCCACAGACTGCCTCTAGCTCCTTATCCTCTAGACCACGCCACGCCTCTGGTAGAGACTTGCGATTCTGTGTTGAGCCTTTCTCAAGTGGAGCAGCACGGATGATCCATTCTTTATTCGTACCCGGGAAAAGTGCGTATAACGACTGAGGATAGTCATCAGTCACGCTACTGTAAGGCACATGTTTGTCAAAAATTACGTATTTTGCATCACGAGCATCATCCATAATGCTCCTAGTGTAGCGCTCTGCTTCGAGCTTTGCTTTGGCCCTGAGCTTGACTCGTTCAAGCATGAACCCAGCCCACCCAACAGCATCAGAATAGCCATCGTCAAAATCAAAGCTATCGAGCTCTGATGGCCGATACGCTTGTACTATGCTGTTAATCGTAAAAGGATGCACTTCCAGGTCACTGATTTTATATAGGTCCTGGCCATTGTCGACAGCGTCTATCGGGTCTACGAGAGTTTTCTCAACCTTACCAGCCAGCTCTTCATCGCCTTCGCAGTACTCTAAGCCGTACTCGCGCCAGAGAAGCCCAAAACTTGATAGCACCACTCCGTTCTCTCTATGCTCGTCGAAATCTGCCATATGGTGATCAAACCTACCTCGCGCGGGATCATAAATCCCCCCGACATCAAAAACAATGTCGCACTCATCCATAATCGCCGGATCCCGAGTACGAACGAATTCTGCCTGCGGATAGAAAAATGCTAGCAAGGCACCAGCAAAAACATCGTCTGCATGAAACGGACCGTTATGTGTACATAACTTCATGCAACTAGAGTATCGCAGGAGCTGCAGTAATGTAAAATACTTGTATGGATATTACAGAACTCTATAACCAATTGGCAGATGTTACCGGCAGCACTCCAATGAGACTACTCATAACCATACTAGCGTTGTTTGTATTTAAGCAGTTTGGCATGGTGTTTATATCTAGGGGCGTTAGAAAAGCGATCAACCCAGATATGTTCGCTACGGCAGAAGATGAGACTCAGAGGGAGGACACGCTCATAAGCATCCTCGATGCAATATTCAATGTCGGGCTCTACATAATTGGTGCAATGCTCATTCTATCTCAGCTTGGTGTCGAAATCGGGCCACTGATTGCCGGTGTCTCTTTTGCTGGTATCGCTGTAGGCTTTGGTGCTCAGAACCTAGTCAAAGACCTCGTAGCAGGACTATTCATAATATTAGAGAACCAGTATAGAGTGAACGACGTCGTCACAATAGCCGGTACTACCGGAGTGGTAGAGGATATCACCCTCAGACAGACAACACTCAGAGATCTAGATGGTAAAAAACACTTCGTGCCTAATGGATCTATAGATGTAGCCACCAACTTGACGATGGACTACTCAAACGTACACATAAATGTTGGGATAGCTTACGATTCTGATATTGCCAAAGTCGAGAAAATCGTCAATAAAGTCGGCGAAAAACTCAGTGGCCACAAAGACCTCGGCGAGTTTATCTTGGAACCTCCGAAGTTCATCAGGGTAGATAACTTCGGAGCATCAGACGTAGAGATAAAAATACTCGGCAAAGTAACGCCCGGTGAACAGTGGGTTGTAGCTGGGGAATTTAGACAAGCTCTCTTAAAAGAGTTTGCAAAAAACAACATAGAAATACCCTTCCCTCAGCGCGTCATACACAAATCAAAGTAGTTTATTAGAGAGTACGGTAATGTATAATAACCTCGCTTATGCTTACTTTTTTGAGAAAAGTCAGATTGACGTACATCCTCATATTTTTGCTTGTCGTCTACGCGTTAATTGCATACCTTATTCCTTCTTATGAGCTCAGCAAGCCTTTATTGACACTGTTCTCAGCTAACTCTTTCTTGTACGGATTCTACATATCTCCAATAGTTAAGGATCAAAACGCAAGAATAATCAGTCTGCAAAGACAAATCCAAGCCGAGTCGATAGCTCTGTACACAACGGCCCTCAAGCTACTAGAGCTACCCTCAGCAGCACGAAAAAAAGTCCGCAGTCATCTCGATGGTTATGTACACGCCGTACTGAATTACAATAATCTAGAGATGGAAGAAAAGGTGTATGAGGAATTCCTTTCGTACTTAATAAAGTACAAAGGCAAAGACAAGGACGCCGTAAACGATATCATCAAAGACCTAATCACAAATCAAAAAAACAGAGCAGAAAGACACATGCTACTCAAAAGCAATAAAGTGTATAAGAACGAGTGGATAGTAATGGGTCTACTCTTTAGCACTACTATCCTGTTTATACTAATTATCGATACTCAGCAGTCACTTATCTTTCCGCTAGTTAAAGCTCTCATCTGTAGTGGGCTGACAATGCTTATTGTAATCTTGGTCAAAATGAGCACGCTAACTCATAAGCGTGCTCATAATATCTGGGACCCTCTGGATAAGCTATACAAGTCAAACTACCATAGGATTGACTAATCCTATCAGTTCAAACTACCGGAGTCTCGTCTCGACAAACACACCAAGTCTAGATCACGAACTCAGCCCGTTCGGGCTGCTGGAGTTCTCGTCTCACGTGTCTTAACAGTAAAAAAGCCACCCTAGGTGGCTCTTTTACTGGTGGAGCTAAGGAGACTCGAACTCCTGACCTCTTGTATGCCATACAAGCGCTCTAGCCAACTGAGCTATAACCCCACGTCATGATCGATGACGACCACCAGGTCTAAAGTTTAGCAATCAAGTGGCTAAACTTCTAGCCTGGTAGGTCATAGTCATTCCTTTACCCCACAAAATGTAATTTCGTGGGGACCCCCAATTAGTCTAGAGTCATGATCGATGACGACCACCAGGTCTAAAGTTTAGCAAACAGCAGTAAAAGAGACTATTTAAAATGTTCTTGGCATTGCAGATAGAGCATCATGATCACCCTCGTACTTTGTACCGGCGAACAAATCCTGTACGGAATTGCTGGTTGCCCGCGCATATCCTAGGTGAGTAATCTCTTGACCAGCTGCATTCTGAATGTCACGCAGCATGTCGTCTGTTACTTCAAACTTGCCTGACTCTGAGATACCCAGGAGGCCATCGTCCATCTTGTACGTACCCTGATACTCGTTATTACTAATAGCACGGGCGATACTGGCTGCTTTTTCTGCTGAGATCCTGCCACTATAGAGGCTCTGTATCATTTGCTCCAAGCCTTGACCTGCCTTAACGGCCACCGATGCTCCAAAGCCCAAACTATCCATACTCGTGCCCGACGTTACCGTAAGCTTTTCAGGATCAGACGATGGGTGCACCACAACTGAATCATTGAAGACTCCTTCAGAGCTTGGTGGAGGCATGCTTACAGTGTAGCTGGCTTTATGAGCGCCCGAACCAAGTCGCTCAGCTCGAAGATGTCCATACGTAGATCTCATCCTATCAGCCTGTACAGCCTGCACTATACCGTTATTCTCCGCGCTGTTTATAACAGCTGCTGTTGCGCGAGCTAGAGTAGCTTCGTCTAGGTCGTCGCGCAGCGCTAGCTTCTCGATAATCACATCTGGTGATGCCAGGCCACTCTTCATTCTGGAAATATCAGCGGCCAATTCCGCATCTGGCTCGAAAGTAGCCGTATCTAGTCCATCAAGCGTCAGCGACAAACCACCACCTAGTGCTTCGGCCACACCCGGTTCACCATCGAATAGGCTCGGTATTTCGGTAGCAGGGTCAATTGGCGTACCAAACATTTCATCGTACAGTCCGGACTCCATGTTTCCGCCCCCTTCTCGTAGCTCCCAGTCTAAGTGTGGACCTGTGGAGCCACCAGAATTACCAAGTCTGCCTATCTGCTGTCTTTGTACGACAAAATCTCCTTCTTCTACATCACCCTTATCTTGTAAATGCGAATACACACCATGCTGTCCGTTAGGGTGCCTGATGACTATGTGATGACCATACCCTGTACCTCTTTCTTCATCATAGTCGTATGCTACGTGTACTATTTCTCCTTCCATAGTTGCCAAAACCGGTGCGCCAAGTACAGCAGGGCCGCCAGATATATCTATACCTTTATGCAACTTACCCGCCTCGCCTGTTATCGGATGTATTCGTGGCCCATGTGGCGATACCACCTCATCGTCGTCTATCCCCTGGACAGGTAATATGTGCCCCTGGTACCCTCCTGGATTTTGCTCAGGATCAAAGCTAACAATTGTAGCCGGTCCTGGATCAATACCCAGGAGACCATCTACTGGATCTTCGCCAAACGAAGGTACGGGTACTAAATGATATGAATCTGGGTTGAAAATATACTTTGCTCCGTCAGAATCTTCTACTACCTCTCTGCCTAAACTGTCTTTGCCGAGGAGCGTATATTCGTTGCCGTCGATGTGCACGGCGCTACCACTGTCACCGCCCATCCCTGGAGCGTCTTCTTCATGAGTTATATCCACTTCTAGCTCCGTTGGTGTCTCGGTCTCAGTGTCAAACGATACTAGTTCTGCTGGAGTGGCTCCATCTCCTGATTCTGCAGTATCAGCGGGTCGAGAGAACACATACGCGTCGTCGCCAATAGACGTCAGCTGGTCTATGAATGATTCTCCTAGCCCCTGACGTTCTGCTTCGTTAATAGCCGCACTGAGATTAATATCACCATTAGTTAAGCTATCTACTAACCCCTGAGCGCTAAGACTTTCAACGACTACACCATGCTGATTTGACGGCTCAGCTGCCGGTGTAAAATCAGTAAATCTCTGAGAGCCGTCTTGCCTCTCATCTGCTACATACTGAGCTGCAATATATTCGGCTGCATCAGCCTCTGTCATCTCTCCAGTTGCTACCTTGCCAGCGACATAGTCTTCTCTGGCGTTAAGCTTCCCGCCAATATCTAGAGTGGTATTGTCCAGTAGTGTCTCATAGTTCTCTGGTGGTAATGCCTGTACGTGGTCTAGGTTACTTTTGGCTGCGTAGGTAGGGTTTTGGTATGAACCGCCACTATTATTAGCTACTGTAGTTACTGCAGCGAAATCAGCCTCGGAGAAGCCTCTTAGTTCAAGTGTCTCAAGTGCTACACGCTCAGCATCTGCTCTAGCCTGGGCACTAGGCGCGCTGGTTATATCGTCTAGTAGTTCTTGTTTTGTTTTTGTAACTACGGTGCCGTCTTTGAGTGTTGTACTCGGTCCGTTCGTTCTAGTATCTGCGACTATGCTTCCTGAGGCTACTTTCTCTAGGTATTTTTTACGAGAACCACTGAATTTTGAGTGAGCCACCGAGCTATGGGTTAAAGCTTGTTCAAGCGTGATTTCGCCAGCCTCTATCGCTTTACCTAGCTCGATATGATTGCTGTAGGCTGCATTAATGTCTACTGGTGGGTCTATAGTGGTAGCAGGGAAAAATCCACCATCAGCGTCATCGGCTTCCGGAGCTGCAACCGGCTCTTTTACTTTGATCGGCTGCACGACTGGCTTTCCACCTGATGTTAAACCAGAATGTATGTGCTTGTAGTCTGTCTGGGTACCTTTTGCAACCTGTGTGGCCTGATGTTTGCCATCTACATAGTAGTCTCCTGCAGCGACGTAGTCGTCCATGGACTTGTCACCCAATAGATCTGAGGTGCTAGGTGTTGAGCCAAATCCGTAGGCCATTTACATTACCCCTTTCAGGCGCCGATCCTATCAATGTCGGCTTGGTGGTCTACACTTGTTCCTGTGCCACCACCGCTCGAGAACAATCCACTAGCAGCCGGGGAGCGACCCGTCGCATCAATTGTCTCGTCGGCAACTCCTGGGACCTGCATCCCAGCTGCGGATTCAATATCGGCGAGCATATCATCGGTGATTTCAAAGTTTCCGGACGTTGAATGACCAAGAAGTCCATCATCCATGAGGTAGGTACCCTGGTATTTATCTGAACTGCCGCTAAGCTTTCTGACAACGCTTAGAGCTTTTTCATCTGAGATACGACCACCATATAGTTCTTTGATGGTCTGGATCATGCCTTGTCCGTCATTAACATCAACAGATAGAGACCCAGAGGCTGTCAGGCTAGTCAGAGATGGTTCTGCCTGATTGAGTCCAGCTCTACTGTCTTCCGGGCTGATAATTGCCGACTCATTAAACACCGTGTCGGATGTTGGAGGCGACATGTCCACCCCGTAGCTTGCCGTGTCTACGTTGCCATGGGCCAGATAGCCATAGGACGATCTCATGTTCTCTGCCTGAGCTGTGCTAAGTAGCTGATTGTTCTCTGCACTGTTAATCACAGCAGCTGCAGCTACCACTCTTTCATCAGGGCTCATACTAGTGTCCATAGCTATCGACTCTAAAATGACATCTGGTGAAGCCAGACCATTCTTCATACGTTTTAAACTGGCGGCAATTTCTGGAGTTGGCATAAAGCCAGCAGTCTCAATACCATCAAGAGTGGGGCCCAGACCAGCACCAAGAGCAGAAGCGTTAACGCCATCAGGGCCACCCATTTCACGAGATCCGTCCAAGAAATCTCTGGCATCTTCATGCGAATCTACTGCAATGCCCGCGTTAAGTACATCCTGGGTTTCATGCAGTCTGTTGACAGCGTCTGAGTCGACGATGTGTGGCCCATTTGATGGTTCTGGCGAAACTGGTCCAGTAGGAGTACTGCCTCCAGCCGAAGTATCAGCACCCATGCCTCCACCAGTTGGCGGAGCATCAAGGATTGCTTGCGCTTCTTCATGGGTTGCAGCGGCCCCTGTGTTGATAACATCCTGAGTGGCGTGGAGTCTACGAACAGCATCTACGTCAACAGCCTGAGCATCACTGGAGTTAACTGCTGGGGCGACACCTGAGAGATCGTCAGCTGGGTCGAACAGAACACCAGCGGCACCTCTACCTCCAGCATCACCACGACCACCAGATTGGCCGGCCAGTATTTCTCTAGCTTCATCGTAATTATCGGCTGCACCTGTGTTAATGATTTCATTTAGCCTGAGAGTTTCAGCGGCTGCGTTTGGATCGACAGGATTCACGGTCTCGGCAGAGCCTACTGGAGCTACAACACTTGCAGGAGCAGCAGGTGTTTCTACAGCAGCACCCATACCGCCGGTTGTGCCAGCACCGCCTTTACCGCCTGGTTGACTTAAAATAGCTAGTGCTTCTTCATGGCTAGACGCTACACCTCGATTTATCAAATCTTGAGTTGCATGCAGGGTCCCTACAGCATTTACATCCACCACGTGTGCGCCACCTTCAGATGGCTGCGTTGATGAAGGTAGTGGATCCGAGGCTCCCATACCACCACTAATGTCAGCACCGCCCTTACCACCACCTTGCTGGGCGAGGATTACTCTTGCCTCTTCATGGCTGTCGGCGACCCCAGTGTTAATAACATCTTGGGTAGCGTGGAGTCTATGCACAGCATCACTATCTACGATGTGTGGCCCATTTGATGGTTCTGGCGAAACTGGTCCAGTAGGAGTACTACCTCCAGCCGAAGTATCAGCACCCATGCCTCCACCAGTTGGCGGAGCATCAAGGATTGCTTGCGCTTCTTCATGGGTTGCAGCGGCCCCTGTGTTGATAACATCCTGAGTGGCGTGGAGTTTGTGGACTGCGTCAACATCGACTACATGTACTTTTTTTGGCTGACTGGTGGTAGCAGGTTTTGATGCCGGATGACTATTGTTAATAACTGCTTGGCCGTGGGCTATGCCGCCAGTAGTGCCTGTGTTTATAGCGTTTTGCGCATGAAGTAAGCGTGCTACTGCATCTGGATCTGGTATATGTACCATATGCGAGAATCCTTTTGTATATTTTTGTTTTGAGCTATGTCATAAATTTTAGAAAAACATAACTTCTTTGTCAAGAGGACACCACCCCAATCACGAAGCTAACACCAAGATGTTTGGTGATGGGGTGGCACTAATCCTGAGAATTTAGGAAATTTAGGTAGGCATCTATGCCCCCGAATTCATTCACGTCACGCACTGTACCATCCTGCACGACGTAAACTCTATCCATAGCCTTTAGCATACTGCTTTTGTGGGTAATCATGAGTACTGTGGAGTCCTTGACTATCCCACGTAAGTTATCACGCACGAATTTGGCAGATGTAGAATCGAGGGCACTCGTTGGTTCGTCCAATATCATAACCGGAGACGGTCTCAGATAGCTGCGGGCGATTGCGATTCGCTGCTTCTGACCACCACTTAGTGACGAGCCAGACTCACCAATGTGTGCGTCAACCTTGCCGGGCAAACGCACGACGAACTCGGTTGCATTTGCCGCGTCCAGTGCAGCTGCTATTTGCTGCTTATTTGGTATAGACCTCGCACCAATCACTAGGTTATCCAGAATCGTACCTGAAAAAAGCTGAGGCTGCTGCGTAACGATCGTGATGTGATTACGCAAACTATCTAAAGACGCTTGTGATATGTCATACTCATCAATATAGATACTGCCGCTAGTCGGCGGAATGAAACGCGATACTGTTTTTAGGAGCGTGCTCTTGCCACCACCACTTGGCCCTATAAAGCCTACTTTTGAACCGGCTGGTATAGTCAGGTTAATAGAGCGCAGCACATCCTGGTCATCGTATGAGATACTGACATCTTTGAAAGTTATCTGGCCACGAACATCATGCATCGGGAAACCTTCGTCCGTGCGCTCGACCTCCTCGTGATCGTTGATTACATCAAACACACGTTTGGCACTAACACGACGCTTTTTGATATTAGCAACCGACCCCGTCAGGCGCTCGATTGGATTGTAGAGTCGCTGCATGTAATTGATGAAGATAAATAGCTCACCAAAGCTCATTGCGCCGTTCAATATGCTACGCCCACCGATCAGCATAATGCTCGTTGTACCCAGTGTTACAAGTAGGCTATTTGTAAAACCAAAAGAGCGACTCACAAATAATGAGCGCAAATCAACTCTCAGACGCTTAGCCATTAGCTCCTTGAGTGTTGCAACCCTGCTGGATTCGTTAGTAAGAGACTGGATGGTCTCGGCGTTTTCAACAGATTCCTGAACATGATTGGCAATCTGTCCGTACACATTCTGCAAAAGCTCGGTAATCTTTTGGATCCTTGGGGCGAAGAATTTGATACTGAAGTACAAAAACGGTATGACTGTTATACCTACCAGAGTGAGCTTGAAATTTATAAACAGCAGAACTACCAAGACGCCAATAATCGTAAACACCGACTCTATAACCGCGCTGGTTGAGTTAAGTACCAGCGACCCAACATCGCCGGTCAGAGAGTTCAGGCGGTTGATGTAGTCACCCTTGTGCAGGCGCTCTTTGTGATAAAAAGGCAGACGAATGATGTGGTTGAACATCTCTGATTTGATCTGTACATCTAGTTTGTATTTGAGTTTTGTGACGATACGTTCATCGATATAGGCGGCGATGGACGTCGTGATAAATAGTCCTACTGATGCAAGCGCGACTATGACTAGGAGTGTGTACGTACCAGTGTAAGGCTCTAAAAAGCCAGGAGCTGGAATGGTATTAAAGACTGAATCAGCTAGGATTTTGAGTGGCCAGGGCTCCAGCAGAGTCAGTCCAATGATTATCATGTCCAATAGGATCAACTTTAGAATGCTCCATTTGGATTTTAGATAGTACCCACGCAACCAATGCTTGTAGGAATCAGTACCTTCGAGAGATTGCTGGCTGGTGATTTCGGTATTGGCAGTATCCAGTGCATGCAGAATATCAGCGTACTCATACTGTGCACTCAGCAAGCTCTGGATGATTGACTCTTCACTAGCACCAGACAAAAGCCCCTGCTTAGCATACGAATGTACTACTTTGTGCTGAACATCCATCTATTCTGCCTCTAGTTGGACTGCGATCGCTTTGGTTAGTTCTACGAGCTCCTGGTAGTCTCTTGAGCCTGTTGGTACGCTAACTGGCTTCTCCTCATTCAGTGACGTGAAGGTCAGGCTAGTATTCTGGTTCTTTAAGCCCTTATACCTGAGCTCAACGATCTGACTATTATCACGATCAGTAAAAAGCTCAAAGCTCGTGTGAGCAGGACTGAAATTAGTCTCTTCGATGTTCAGTAACTCGGCCAAGCCAGTAGTGCTTACGAACACGTCGCAGACAGCAGCTTCAATGTTAGAGATCTGCTGCTCCTTGCAGCTCGATAAGCTGTACGTATCAGCGATGGCCTGGACTTTAGCATCAGCGATCGTACTGGCGTAGGGGAGCTGCCTATACAGGCTCATCTCTGAGCTAGATATGCCCGGGTCTATGAGGCTCAGCACAATATTCTGCTCAGCTAAACTACCCTCTGTATTGAACCATATATTTGTGATGGGTGACGTATCGATATCTAAATCAGTAGTGCCTTTTTTGAATTTTAGAGAATCAATCCTGATATAGGCTCCACCTGGATCATCAGCCGCCACCTCGCCAACTACATCAACAGATACGGTGTCTGCTGTAATTGATTTTGTGTAGACCGCGTTCAACCTGCGGCCTGTGGCTGTCAGCTCTTCGTTAACTCGAGCATTGACTAGCCCAAAGTCAGCGCTAGTGTTCAGTTCATAGCTGATCGAATCTACCTGCGTCAGGGCAGATATTGAGTCTGCCACTGTCTGCTTGGGGTTGCTAGCAAATGACTTGTAGATACCGGGGCCAAATATGTACAGACCTAGAGCTATGAGCGCAGCGAGGAGTAGTGATGTCAGCATCAGCCCCATCCGTACTCTACGTAGGTGATGCAGCTCAGCGGTGTTGTGTGAGTAGCTGTAGGTGACGCCTTCACCTTTGTGCTTCTTTGGGCCTTTTAGGGTAGGCTTCTCTGGTTCCTCCGGAGGTTTTGGCCTCAGTTTACTGACGGGTCTGCTGCTAGCGACTGCCCTATCCAAGGCATCCTCTGGTGCTTGGCTGATATCTATTTTTTCTAGTTTTGGTGGCTTCGTAATCGTCTCTGGCTCTGATGGTGGCTCCGGTGGCTTTTCAGCTACAGGCTCTTTGGGTTCTGGCACTTGGTCAGGCTTTGGGGTCTCCGGCCTAGGTCTAGCTGGGGCGGCCTTTGATGTGCTTGGCTCTGGTTTAGGAACTGACTTCTGAGATTTTTTCTTAAACGGATTTTTTAGTGAGATTTTCGGAGATTTCTTGCCCTTTAGGTCAGCATCTTTTTCTGGCTGCAGATCTTTAACGCGCTCTGGGTCATCGCCAGGAGATATAATCGTCTCTTT
>JBCCHY010000014.1:0-22130 GCA_039028495.1 Patescibacteria group bacterium | reverse complement strand
TGGTAGAGCATCGGATTGAAGCTCCGTGTGTCCTCAGTTCAAGTCTGAGAGGCGCCACCACGTTGAATACGTACAAAGAACTTCCAAGTTTTTCTGCGAACAAGTAGCAGAAAAAGCAGGAAGTTCTTTTTGTATTCTCCTTCTCCCTACAAAGCAGAGCTTTGTGGGGCCCCCGCCGGGCGGACTTTTTCTTTGGCCTGGGTGTGCCCAGGGGCTTGAGCTGAGATTGGCCGTAGCCGACAGTTCATGATATTGATTCCAGCAGCGAATGCTTGCATTCGATCTGGCAATCAATTGAGTTAGCGAAGCGCTGTCTGAGAGGCGTTCGCCAGAAAGTGCCCACCACCTGGTGGGTATTTTCTTTGGCCTGAAGTCATCCAGGGGTTTAAGTTGATGACGATGTATAATTATTGCCTAAATGAAAAGCATGGAAGCAAATCGTACAAAGCCGGCCAATGAAAGGTTCAATAGTGTAGTTGCATGGGGCAATGTATTTGGAGCATGGTCGTTATTTGCGAGCATGGGTTCGCTGCCCGTAGTTCATAACAGCAGTCTATATGCATCCAGCTCCGTACAAGTGCACCAAACAACAGAGCTAGTCGTAGGCCAGCAGGAAGCTGTAGTAAGAAGAGAAGAGCAGGCCGAAGTGGCCGAAGCTGATTTAAATGATAGTCCTTACAGGGGAGATAGTTTTTTTAGGCACCGCGCTAAACCCCCAACGAGAGTTACAAAACCAGCTCAGAGGCTTATAGCAAACACTGTGCGTCATCCGATAAAACAACCCAGAGGCGTGTACCGAGTATGAGGGTAGGTAAAAAGCCCCAGTATCTAGAGTTCAACGCTCGTGCTAATTGTTTTAGCGAGTGGCAGCTCCATGACTGGTCACTGAACGACTGGCTAGACGGCTCGTATCTCATGCTGGAGGTGGGAGCAGGTACCGCAAAAGTATCTTTAGAGTTTGCTCGCTGTAACCCAGACAGACAAGTAATAGCCCTGGATAAAAAGTCAGACCGCCTAGGCAAGGCAGCTCGAGTAGCTGAGTCAGAGGGTCTGAGTAACATTGCATTTGTGCAGTCCGATCTACGTGAGCTGCAAGAGCTAGTCGACCTTGGTGGTAGAGCTGATCACATCTGGGTGACGTTTCCGGACCCATACCCGCGTGACCGCCAGGAGAAGCACCGTTTAACCTATACATCTATGCTGGACATCTATTATCAGCTACTCAAATCCGATGGCACATTGGAATTTAAAACAGATAACAGTGACCTATATCTGTACAGCCTGGATGAGTTTACGCGTAGCAGTCTTTTCGAGGTTATTACTTCTACCAACGACCTGCACAATTCAGGCGTAGATGATACTGTGGCGTTAGCACTCACAGATTACGAAAAGATGTTCTTACTCGAAGGCCTAACTACTAAATACATCAAAGCCTCTAGGGTTAACTAGCAACTAAATCTCTAGATTCTGAAAGAGCCCTAATAGGGTCAAACCATTCATCGCTTAATCCGGCGATATAGCCAGTATCAGCGTATCCTTGTGGTGGGATGATCATATTATCTGCTTTTATTGCAAAAGTAAGCACTGTGGGGGATACATGGTCTGGTTGTGGCGAAGCAAACTTGAGTTCGGTTGGTCGATCATCGTTTGGTTCGCCAGCTTCTGCGAGTAAAACATGCATTGAAAGATAGCCAGCTCTATGCCACCGTGCCTTAAGGCGAACCTCAATAACTTGAGCTAAAAAGGCCTCGACCTCGCTCTTCTTCACCCGCTCATCTACATCTTTTTTGTATATTGCTAAATTGATTGGTCGCATTTCTATCATATAAAAAATATCTTAAAGCTTTGAGCAACAACTGTCTACTGCATGTTTTCCTCAAGAGTAACTGGCTAAACTGTATTTTGCTTTGCTAAATTTACTGATGAGACCTATAATCTCCTACGATATGCGGGTGTAGCTCAGTTGTTTAGAGTGCATCCTTGCCAAGGATGAGGCCAGGGGTTAGAGTCCCCTCACCCGCACCAAGAAAAGAGAGCCCTCTAGGGCTCTCTTTTCTTGGTATGCTGCATGGGCTATAAAACCTGGCTGAAGAGGCCAGGGGTGAGTTAAAGCACTTATGATTGTCTGTGCTAAGTGTCGACAGTATACTGCTGGTACATATGGCAAATTATGGCGAGAAGTACGAACAGCTAGAAATACATCGCGGCGCTATAGAATCGGCTGGTGCGGTAGTGCATCCGACATCACCGATTAGTGTTGCTAGAACGAGCGATCTGATTAGAGGTCTAGGATATGGGGCATCACTAGAGCCTAAGCCAAATGATAACTTTGATCACTGGAATATAGTTGCAGAGATGCTTGACATAGACTATCAGCTTTTAGATCAAGTCGGCACCCAGTTAGCCGAAGGACTAGACAGTAGGAAGCCTGCTATTTTACGTAGTTCTGGCAGTAGAGACGCGGTTGGTACAGGTAGATTTGATAGCTGCGTTTTTGATCCAGCCAGAAGCACAAGTATCCGTAGTGCGATCGGCGTGGTCCTGAGGAGCTACCTGGACAGGGTCGCTAGGGGACAGGATATACCAGATACATTTGCAATGTTTGCCCAAGAGCTAGCAGGGCAAGCCTTTATTCCGAACGAAAGAAACGAAGACATACTGGGCCGCGGCGTAGTGACGAGTATCTACAGAGTAGACTACTCAGGACTCTACAGGCCGCACTGGACAATGGGTCAGAATGGCTGTCTATGGGTGCAAGAGGGTGACGGTAGCGCAGTTGGTGATATAGCTTCAATAGAGATCCCAGCAGACGGATCAGTAGATAACGAGCCTATAGCGGCAGCACTAGATGAATCATATATGAGGCTCGCACTAGAGATCATGAACGCAGATATCAGACGCATGAGGGGGCAAGGCTTAGTCCATTATGCGAGTTCCGGCTGGGCAACAAACTTTGGTGAAACTCCAATCTACAACCTGGGCTGGGATCCTAGACCATCAGAGCTGGCAGAACCAGTGCTGCGTGTTGTAGAGGCAGTGGCAGAATCTGCAGGCGAGAGACCCTATCTAGAGTTTGCATATGTAAAACGAGCAGACGACGATCCAGAATTGAGTGTCCATCAGGTTGGCTTTCCTGGTGATTCAGCTAAAGAAACTGGTGCAAGAGCACCGCTCGAAACTGTTCTGTTACGGCAACTGAGTCTATTAACTAATGTTGTGGAGCAGCCAGACCTAGACCGGATCGTGAGGGTCCCTGATATGGAGGAGGGTATGCCGACGTTTTATGAGTTTGACCAGCGGTGTGCGGAAGCATCAGTACAGTATGGTCTGTACCTGAATGCTGCCGGATTCGGTAGGTTTGATTTAGGGCATGGCTCTGGGCAAAGGCAGCGCAGTCTAGACTTCTACAGGCTAAAAGCTGTAGGGGCACTGCTAGTTCACGGCGAATTCTCGGGGCATATATCCCAGCATTTACTGGGCTACAACGAGGATTCAGGTATCCCGGTAGTACAGATATCAAGAGAGATAGATCAATTCGCTGCAACGAAGCAGCGGCGGCAGCGAGTCTTTAACGATCAATTCTGCACCGAAGGCTCACTATATATTACAAACCAAAAATATACTTACAGAATTACACACGAACCACACTCTGATCCAGTTCGAGTGATTCTAAGTTGCTATGATAGCTAGTTTTTTGAGCCTGGGGCTGCTGCTAAGGAAGCCACGTAAACCCGATACCTTCTACTTCATGCACAGTTTGTCCTCTTTCAATGTCTAGCACAATTGACCTCGTGCCAGGACAGGAGCTGTTTGTTGAGACATTGTCGTAAAGACAGTCAAGAGGGCGCGTTTCGATTACTACGAGACTGCTACCAATTGATAGACTAAATGAGTTGAAACGAGCACCATCACTTCGATCATCTGTACTCCATACTTTACGCGTATCGCCATCGTCTTGTAGATAAACAGTGTCAGTGACTACGCCGTTCTCAGCAGATTGAAGGGCATAATACAGGCCACTATCCGTCTCTTCCGCAGCCAGAATAAAACCTCCGCTAGTCTCAATTTGTAGAGGTTGATCCTCAAAAACACTCAGATCATAGCGGACAATGTCATCTGTATCCCTAAATAGAATGCCTCTGCCGTCACCGGAGAAATGGAGCATACTGTTTCTATTTCCAAGTAAAACAGGTTCAAAATCGGAGTATGGGCTGACTGCATAAAAATCCAATTCGTTATCCTGGACTAGTGCGATTGACCCAGTATCGTCGACATCTAATACAAAGGTCCGCAAGTAGTCGCCGCTAGCATCTCGTAAGGGTGCTGCTTCGAGAGACTCAAGATCTAGTGACTCAACACGGTTGACGTGCTGCTTAAAAATCTCGTCGCTGGTTGTTTCCGGGTTTGGTACGATACGGTAGAGCGCCCTGTTGCCCTCTGCGGGTACTCGTATATAACTGATCCTAACATCTAGACCTAGATGAACAGGTTTCGATTCGCTGCTAGCTATATCTACAACATAGAGCAGGTCTGTCTCAGCTTCTTGCACAGATACTACAGCGTGCGTGCTATTGGCATCAAAGTCGATAATTGTTGGGTGCTCAAAGATTACCCTCTCAGGACCATTGATTCCCCCTACAGTTAAGCTATCGAGGGCGTTGTCTGAAGCTTTTTCAGCAGAGAAGTAATTGGCGGGATAATTACGCGTCACATAAGCGTAGCTCGCTCGCGGCGTTATAAATGTCTCTGCGTAAGCTTCGCTCAAGCGCTTACCTGATTCACTCTCTACGCCAGGCGATAGCTCCACTGTATATTCAGTATCTGGTCGGAGATTTTGGTTAAAGACTATTGAAACTGACTGTCTATCAGTCCGGACACTATGATTGATATCAGGAGTAATGCGAACCAGGTCGCTATAGTCAGAGCTCTGGATAGGCCTGTCGAAAACGAATGTTGCTAGTTCACCCTTCATACTGCTTGTGCTATTTGGGTCGTTAGTAAAGCTCAAGAACCGTACTCTGGGTCCGCTGGAAAGTATCGCAACTGCAAGCCACGCAAAAACAAACAGACCGGCTAGGGTAACTGCAGTGAGACCTTTCCGGTAGCGGCTACTGAACATATGGATCCTCCGGCACATCAATCCTGTTTACTTCCGTTGTGTGTAAGCTCAGGGGTTCTCTATCGGCAGCTTGGTCTGGCTTAAAGACTCCTTCAACCTCGAGCCAGTCACCTAGAGAATACTGCTGAACCCAGTCAGGTAAATGCACAGGTATGCCTATCGGGCGTGCGTCAACTGCACAGCAAGTGACAACAAATCTCGCCAGCAAGAAGGTATCACTACCTAAACCAGCATCGTATACGAATCCACTTATATGGGCGGGTTTGTTTGTAAAGAAGCCGGGATCACTATGTCTACTCAGAAGATTTGTCCAGTCTCTGATGTCTAGTCCCTTTGTCGATCCTATGAGTACAGGGGCTGTCGTAGTGGACCCAGTCGTTTGGGGTTGGCCATCAATAAGCCTTTGGCTAAATGTTGACTCGCTCAAGGTAGACGCGGGCAGGAGAATACCACTAAGTAGCAGGACAATCAGTGACAGTTCAGGTAGCGCGATCCGTTTATTTTTTTGGGCAGGTGAGCCGGCAGAGCTTAGAATGCTCAGACCCAAGCATGCTCCTGCGGCTATCCCCGCAAAGACAGTGTAGCGTGGGTGTATGTATAGGTTGAGTTGACCGCTGAGCCAAAGGTACAGGACATATGTTGAGGCTGCTGTCAGCAGAGAAGCCTTCCATTTAGTATGCATACGTCACCACCAGTCCGCCTACAGCACTTAGAATTAGAGCCAGGATGCTCACTACTGCTAGCAGCTCCCTGGTAAATGTCGTTTTGAGTAGTGTCAACATTTTGATGTCTATCATTGGCCCAAATACTAAGAAGCTTACAATCGAGCCCGCTCCAAATGTACCGGCAAATGATAGGGCAAAAAAAGCATCGACATTTGCACATATCGAGACTACAAATGCCAAGGCCAGCATTGCAACAACCGATAATACGGCATTGCTGCCAATATCAACTAATAGCTCTCGGGGCACAAGAGTTTGCACCAGACCTGCGATGATTGCCCCGACAGCAAGCATACGCAGCATCAGGTAGGCTTCACTCGTAAAGTCGCGGCCAAAACTCCTATGCTCCTGATGTACATGGTCGGCATCACAAGCTGCAGCGAATGACTTTGTTAGCAGATCGTTTTCGTTTTGTTTCAGAGACACGATGTAGCTGATGATCGCGGCAATAGCCAGGGTCAGTAGCACTCGGGAATAGACGATAGATGTGTCATAGCTGAATGCTGCCCATGTAGCCCAAATCGTTACAGGGTTAATCACTGGGGCAGCTAGCAAAAAAGCAAGCGCTTCAGAAGGCTTGAACCCACGAGCTATGAGTGATCTGCTGAGGGGGACGTTGCCGCACTCACAAACAGGCATTACAAACCCAAAAAGCGATATTGCTCCTCGCCGTAAAAAACCATTTTGCGGAAGCATTGACTGGATCTTATGAACCGGCACATAGCGGTTAACAATAGTTGCGAGCAGTGCACCGAGAACGATAAACGGTAAGGCTTCAATGAATATGCTCAGACTCAGTGTTATGAAATCCTGGAGAGTATTCGGTAGGCTATAGTCAAAGCCTCGGTCTACGCTTATTAACATTGTTAGCACAAACAAACTTGCACCAATGGGAGCAGCTATATTCTTTAGTAGGTAATTGCGTTCCTTAAACACTACCCTAGATTATATAGCAGTAGCTCCAGCACTAAAGACTAGGGCAGCGTATAATAGATGCAGAATGAAGATGTTTCATCTCAGCTATATGACCCTCATACTGCTATCAGTGCTAGGGTACCTGTCCGTCTATGCCATACGTAGCAGTGGTAGCACTGAGACCAGAGTAGTGACTAGTGAGCAGAATGATAGCATGCGCTGTTTGTCTGATAGACGGTGGGTGTCGCAGACATTAATGGCTCTTGTAACTCCCTCGCAGCTAGATGGGATGGGCGCTCTCATCAGTAGTGGCGGAGTAGGGGGAATTGCTTTGGCCAGTGACTTTTCTGCTGGTCAAGCCAAGCAGCTCAGCGCCCTAAACAGTGATTTGCACGTACCTCTGATTATCGCGTCTGATGAAGAGGGCGGAATCGTCCAGAGACTAACGGCTGCTATATATAGACTACCGAGTGCTAACAGTCTAGCCGGCATGCAGCTAGAAGAGGTCGAGGAGCTTTTTTACGACTATGGCACACAACTAAAAGAGCTCGGCGTGGATGTGGCCTTCGGTCCGGTGGTTGACGTTGGCAGCGGAGCAGGCATTGGTAGCCGCTCAATATCGTCGGATAAGCAAGTGGTAGTTGACTATGCATCTGCTGTGATAAACGGCTATAAACGAGCGGGCGTATTGCCTGTTTTAAAACACTTCCCAGGGCACGGTACTGCTAATGTAGATTCACACATTTCTCTGCCGACTACTAATAGCTTAGAGAGTCTAATAGAAAACGAGCTATCAGTGTACCAGGCACTGCTTAAGCCAAGTGTTGGTGTTATGGTTGGCCACCTCAGCGTGCCAGGGCTGACCGAATCTCCGACCAGTCTTTCGCCTAGAGCCGTTGGCTTACTCCGCGGCGAGGTGTCGAACCAGCCAGTTGGCTTTGACTTCGGTGGACTTGTTTTCTCAGATGCACTGAACATGGGTGCGATTACTAGTAACTACTCGGCTGACGAGGCGTCACTGCTAGCTCTCAAGGCTGGGGTGGATGTGCTAGTGATGGGGTCACCCGATGAGCTAAAGCCTACTATTTCTGCAATTTTAGCCTCTATAGATAGCGGTGAGCTGGGATGGGAAGAGATAGATGCAAGTGTTGAGCGCATACTTGAGTACAAGAACGTCGCTGTGTATAGATGCAGTAGCCCGTCTAACCAAAATAAAGTGGAGGTATTTAGTGAGCAGTAAACATCAAAAAGTCTATGATATGAAATTTGACTATATCTATCCATTTTATGTGCAGAAGGCCGATAAAAAAGAGCGGACAAAAGAGGAGGTGGATCAGATCATCATGTGGCTAACAGGTTATGATAATCGTGATATACAGCGAGCAATTACTAAGCAGGTTAGTCTGGGAGATTTCTTCAATGATGCTCCGATGAAAAACCCTAATCGTAAGCTAATTACTGGTGTCGTCTGCGGCATCAGAGTCGAAGATATAGACGAACCGCTTATGCAAGAAATTAGATATCTCGATAAATTAGTAGACGAACTTGCCCGCGGCAAAGCAATGGAAAAGATCCTTAGGACGTAAGCATAGCTGTATACTTAGTACTATGGCCAGATTGACTAACACTATTGAACTCAAGACTGATCTAAATTTCAGCCTATATATTACGGCACACTATTATCGGTTAAGTAAGAGTTCCAGCGACTTTATAAAATTGTGCCTAGCCCTAATAGTATTGATACTTATCTCAGTAGCTATACGAGAGTTATGGAGTGTAGTAAGCGTGCTGTTATATATTGTGGCACTACTGCTCATCACACCGCCGATAGCTAAGTATATGCTCGCCAAGTACAAGTATAGACTAGATAATATGACTTACTTTTTTGGACTGAAGAAATATGGATATATGTATCCAGGAGCTAAAGTGGAGTTAAGTGCAGCTGACATCAATAATATTTTGGTCCGAGAACGCGCTCTAATTTTCAAGAAACATGGCGGAGATTTCATCGTGGTGGCTAGCAGGGAAGACACAAAAAAACTTCTGGCGCGTCTAGCCAAAATGCCTGTCTACTCGAAGTTTATAAAGTAAGTATTCGTGAAGAAAATATTCATAACAGGCTCGGGTTGATGTTCTTAATGGTTATCTCAAGAGCTAAGGTCTAGGCTGAAAGAACATCCCCTAGGGGATGTTCTTTCGTAGTATGGGTAAGAAGACCCTACAATAGTTTTTCGAGACCAGTAGTGTCTAGCGAAAACGCCGTGTCTGAATACTGCTCAGTCTCCACATAGTCGCTGAAGCTAAAACCATCCGCATTATGCTCACTGCCAACATATCTGAAAGACTCAGCATCGAAATACATGATCGTGCTGCTGCTTCCTATAGTCTGGCTGTAGTTGTGCTCTATGCCCACTACAGCTCTGTTGTTCCAGGTGGTCTTATCAACTAGAGACGCGTCATCTTCTTTAAGCATGCGCTCAAATGTGGCTTTTCTGTCTTCTACTGTTGAGTTACGACTTAGACCCTCCATATAGGGAGAGCCGCCGAATTCCACAACTTCTACTGCAAAGTTACCGTCTACCACGCCTTCAGGCAAGAGTGCTTCATCTATGAACTCTGCTTCAGATATTGTTGATTCTATAATATTACCGCTATCGTCTAGTAAGAAACTCACTGGCTGATCTTCTATGCCTGCTTCAAGCTGTGCTTCAAGTTTTTCTAATTCTTCAGGGCTCAGGTCAATCTCCTCTGCGATGTATCCCGAATCTTCGCCAGAATCTACAAACTCTTGTGTAGTTATGGCTCCGTCAAAGTCCTCTAGATCCTGGAATACTACACCTCCATCATCTGCCGCAAATACAGTGTTATTACCGCTAGAAGAACTATAGGCAACTCCGTTCACGACCATGAACTGGTCAACTATGTTACCATCTTCGTCTTTAGTGATCATTTTATGGTCACCGTTTTCTAGGTCTTCCCAGCTCTCGGTTGTTAGAGTATGTGTCTTGCCGTTGTAGGTATCAGTCAGTTTCGTCACCGTATAGCGGTATCGTCCCTGTTCTGCCTGCTCTAGCTGGCTGGCTTGCGCTTTTGCGATTAACCCGTTGGTTGTTAGCGGAGAGCTCATGGTTGCGCCCACTAGCAGTGCTGCGACTGCTAGAGAGCCTCCTAATGTAGCCATTTTGGCACTAGCTTTTTTTAGTTTGCTGACTCTACTGATAGAGCCGTAGTTTTGTGTATAGTCTTGCATAACTGCTTTCTTTAGGGCAGCTCTGTGAGCATCAAAGTTTGCTTTAGGGTAATTAACTTTTTTCATAGAGTAATTCCTTTCACATCCATGCCCAGCTGGCTGCCGGTCATTAATTGGTTTAGTTTCTTAGTTATTCGTGAGAGCGTCACCCTGACTGAGCCTTCACGCATTTTTAGCGCTACTGCTATTTCTTTATGGCTTAGATTCTCGAAATAATATAGATGGACTATGTCCTGATGTTTTGGTCGTAACTCAGAAATACATGCATGGAGTCTCATATAATCTATATTTTCGTCGATACTCCGCTCTAGGTCCTTCGCATTGTGATTATGCTCAAGCACACTGGCGTATTCTGCTTCCATGTCTCGTGGTGCTGACAGCACGTAGCGAGACTGTCTACGGAAATACTGATTGATCTCGTTGCTGGTGATCCTGTAGACCCAGCCGTTAAAGCTATGATCATGTCGCCATTTAAACTTTGGCAGTTTCTCGAGGACTTTTATAAAAACGTTCGCTACTACATCTTCGGCGATGTGCTGGTCTAGCACTCTGCGGAGTGCATAACCTGCGAGTTTGTCATAGTATGCATCGTAAATCTGCTCAAAAGCACGAACCTCGCCTGCCTGAGCTTTTGATACTACTTGTTTTAGCTCTGATTTTTTCATTAGCCCTCATATATATAACGCGCAAACTCCCAATATGTTAACAATAATTACCCACCTCGCCTGGTTTCTGCAGTAGACACCACTCCAATTTGTTACATAATATACCCAGCAACAGTAGTTGTTGTATACTGTGTGCATGAGATACGGTTTAGTTTTTTCGTCTTTGCCTAGTATTGTTCACTATGCAGTTAAAAACGACTATGAAAAGCTAGATCGAACCATATACGATCTGTTTAGCTCCATGGGCGGCGTGTATGTGAAGTTCCTCCAGATCCTAGTGTCAAACGTGAACGTGCTGAAAACACTGAGCGATTATGAGCGTATGAGTGTTTTTGCGGACTCAGCACCGAGCAGGATTGACCATAAAGCCCTACTTTCCACGCAGTGGTCCAATAACCAAATAGCTAGACTGCAGCATATTGATGCCGAACCATTCTCAACAGGCTCATTCGCGAATGTCTACAAGGCAACTGTTGACGGCAGAGAAGTGGTAGTAAAGGTCAAGAGGCCCGGGCTAGATAGGCAGCTAAAGCGTGACCTCAGGATAATCAGCTTCGTAGCGAGAGTAATCGACGCATTTGATAGTCAGAATAGGTACAACGCTGGCGGAATAGCTAAAGAGTATTCAGCCGGAATTAGGCGTGAAATAGACTATAAATCAGAAGTAAAAAACGCTGCTATGATGAGATCTGAATACGAGCAGGAACCCAAGATAGTTATCCCCGAGACATTCACCGATCTATGCACTAGAGACATAATAGTCCAGGAGTTCGTTGATGGTGTTCTGCTTAGCGATATTATGAAGGACTCCGAGTCTGATCCTAGACTGACGGTGAAGCGCGCTCTGGGATCTGATCTAAACCTGCAGCTCAGAATGCTTAGCGAAAACTTTTTAAAAAGAAGCTTTAGCTCACTACCTGTACATGGAGATCCCCACCCAGGCAACATACTGCTGATGACGGATAATCGTGTGGCGATGATCGACTTTGGCCTCATCGCTGATCCTGCAACTGACGTAAGTGGCTATCTCGAGTATATGTACGAGCAGACTCATATCAATAGTGGAGAGATAAGACCGGGTAAATTCGGCGTAAGTCTTCTTAGGACACACTCGGCTGGCTTGTACCGTGCGCTTGCTACAGTTGATCGGGCTTTACCCAACATAGAGATCCTTGCTGGTCTTGAGAAGATTATGGATGACAGGTTTAGTGCTAATGCAGAGAATGTAGAGGGTATAGTTCGACAGATGCAGGGTGGTCAAACGAACCAAATATATGATGCAGTTATAAATCCTGGTAATAATCTGGCCCTAAGCTTTGACATGGACGGGATGCTAATGCTCAGGGCCAACAACATACTATGGACGACTATGATCCAGCTGGGTATTTATAGGGACGTTGCACCTAGGGCAGTAGAAAACTCTGTGACAAACGCCCGTAACAGCTCCGTTCTGGTCAGAAACAGCCGCAGTAGCCAAGAAGACTTCGACGGTGCTATGGAGATGATTGGCAACTGGCTCTACGCCATACGCGAATCAGACCCAGTCTTTTTTAGATCTTTAAGCAAACTGTTTCCTGATAGGGTAGTAGCTTCTTAGGGCTGACTACATCCAGGCAGCGAGAATAGCACCAACTACAGCTAATGTAACGATGTCAAACGCACCGTTAATCCGCGTCAATGTAATTGATTTTTGCGAGAACGCATCATGCCGTGCTTGAGTCGTCATTGCGATACCAAACCCAACTAGTGCACCAAACAGTGCTCCGTCGATTGCCTCATTTGTACCTGTTGCCAAGATAAGAGCCCCAAGCGTCACGGTTGAGATGAATGCAGCTACTGCAGAGTGCACCATAGCTTTCATCATCTCGTCTTTATTCTCGACGTCCTTTTTGCTTAGTCCCGCCTCTTTCATCCAAGTTTTGCCGAACATAGCCATTGAGTACCAAGCCATACCAATAGGGAAGCTTGCGAGCGTTGCTACAGCCACCGCCCAGTAGTTTAAATCTGATAATGCCATTGACCAATCCATAAGATCTCCTTTTTTGTACTCTAATAGTATCAAAATGTCGTCAACATTAGCTAGCTGCTTAGGTACTAGCTAGCATCTGCTACGACTACTTACGTTTATTGCGTTCTAGCTCTCTTTTTCTGATGCGTAAGGATTCTGGGGTTACTTCGAGCAGCTCATCGTCTTCTAGGAAGTCTATTGATTCTTCGAGGCTTAAATCTAGAGCGGGCGTCAGCTGGATCGTTCCGTCTGAACTACTTGAGCGCATGTTGTTCAGCTGCTTTTCTTTGCAAGGGTTAACATCCATATCTTGACGGGTCTTGCAGAGACCGATTACCTGGCCTCCGTACACGTCAACTCCTGGACCAATTATGAGCGTACCGCGTGCTTCGATGTTCTGCAGAGCATAAGGGTTAGTGGTGCCATTCTCCCAGGCTATCAGTACACCGTTCCTTTGCTGTTCAAGGTCTCCAGCCTTTTCAGTATAGCCAGCCATAAGACTGTTCATGATCACAGTGCCTTTACTCGCAGTTATTAGGATACCGCGTAAACCGAGTATAGCTCTAGTCGCTATGCGATAACTAAAGCGTGTGACGCTATCTGAGGGCATTGTTTGGTCAATTAGTTCTGCACGACGCTTGCCAAGTTCACTCTGTACAGCACCCGCGTACTCCGCGGGCACTTCTATTGTGACCTCTTCTAAAGGCTCTAAGGTTTTCCCACCTTCTTGTTTATAGACTACTTGCGGCCTGCCAACTTCGAGCTCAAATCCTTCGCGGCGCATGGTCTCTATCAGTACACTTAGGTGTAGTTCACCTCGTCCACTGATTATGAAGCCTATGCCTTCGTCTGTTACTTGTAGCCCAACATTTGTTTCGAGCTCTTTTTTCAGTCGATCACCGATTTGCCTAGAGGTTGTGAACTGACCCTCTTTGCCTTTCATGGGTGATGTGTTCGGTCCCAGGTACATGCTAATAGTAGGTAGCTCGAGTTTGATTGACTCGAGAGGCTCGGGATTATCAGGATCGGCAACGGTGTTACTTATTTGAGCGTCTTTGATGCCGGCTAGAGCAACTATTTGACCTGCGCTAGCAGACGCAACCGACTGCTTACCAAGGCCTTTAAAATCATAGACCTTGTTTACCTTATATGCTCCGACGATCTCCTCTTCCTTCAGGAGTACTACTTGATCCCCGCTGGTAATGGATCCGCGTTCAATTTTACCAATAACATATTTGCCCTCGTGGTCATCCCACTGCAGGGATGTTGCCAGTAACTGTAGGCCTCCTTCGGACACCATGGGTGCAGGAACATATTCTAATATTGCATCTAGAGCAGGCAGCACATCTGCTTCCTGGCTAGGATCAGCTGGTGGTTCGATCCAGATTTTTCCGTCACGCCCGATGGCGTAGTAGACAGGGTAGTGCAGCTGATCATCGTTAGTCGCAAGTTCGAGGAATAGATCCGATACTTCGTCCTCGACCTCGCTGATACGCGCTGCGGGCTTATCGATTTTGTTTATAACAACAATGGGTTTGAGCCCAGCTTCGAATGCTTTACGCAGGACAAACTTTGTTTGTGGCATAGGGCCCTCCTGAGCATCAACGACGAGTAAACAGCCGTCAGCCATATGTAGCGTCCGCTCTACCTCACCACCGAAATCAGCGTGCCCCGGGGTGTCGATTATATTTATGTGGGTATCCTTGTACTCGACAGCGGTTATTTTTGCTGTGATGGTTATACCGCGTTCTTTCTCCTGATCGCCCGAGTCCATGATCAGCTCCTGGCTCATTTCGGACTGGTGGTCTTCAAACGTAGATGTCTGCTTCAAAAAAGCATCAACCAGGGTGGTTTTGCCGTGATCAACATGGGCTACAATGGCAATATTTCTGATATTCATAACCGATCAAGTATACACGACTAATAGATGATGGAGTGAGTGTAGCCACCGCGGGGTTAGCTACTACTGAGCCTCGTCCAATAGTGCTCTGGCTGCATTGTAGCCGGTTTCGGCTGCTCCGGGGACAGTTGCTTGGTTATATATAGATAATGCTTCACCAGCAAAATAAACTTTGCGGTTTAACGGCTCTAGTAGCGTCGAGATAGTTTGCGAACGGTCGCTAATTTCTGTTGAGTACGCACCTTCGATATATGCAGTACTAGCCCAGTTGGCAACGATATGTTTTACATACGCTCGACTAGCTTTGCCGTCATATATTTCGTCTAGCTCTGCTAAGACGAAGTTTTTAATCTGTTGATCGTCTAAATCAACTAGCTCGTCTGCACCTGGCCCTACAGTGAACAGGCCGAGGATGTAGCTATCGCTATCTTTGCCGAATGCTGCGTCATAGTAGATCTTTTCATGTCCCTTATCCTCGTCAGTGTAATTTGTAAATTCAAGTATGTCTGGGTAGAACTTCTCGTCAAACTCAACAAATACTTTGATGCCATCAGGCACAGTGACATTGTTAATCGCCGCAATCTTGTCGTCCGGGAGAGCTGGGTTAAACGCGATGTAGTTATTCTGCAGGACTGTCATAGGCACGGTGACTATGACAGAGTCGGCGCTATACGTGTCTTTTGGCTGGAATGTCTGATTATCTACAGTCGAGACTACGACCTGATCGCCTGAGTAATCTATCGAGCTAACGGGTTGACCTAAAATTATGCGGTCTCTAACACTGGGTACGATGTATGTGTCAAAAAAGTCGAACCACGTAGTATCCTTGAACTTGTATTCTGAGTACAGTCTGGTTAGTGTCTCGCTGACTTTTGTCAGCTCGCCACCCCACTCGTAGACATCCCGTGGGCTATAGGTGATTGTTTCTACATCTACGTCGTCAGAAGAGGCGCTGGCAATACGCGTGAGGATTGACGGGTTTTCGTGGATCCATTCGGCGCCCAGATCAACGGGGAAATCAGCAAAATCCTGGGCTTCCTTCATACGCCCACCATAAACATCCTGCGCCTCGATGACGGTTACATCTATGCCTTTAGCCTCCAGTGTGTAGGCTGCTGTTAGCCCAGAGGCCCCGGCACCAACGACTATTACTTTGCCTTTATAGTCGGTGTCAAAATCCAGGCTGAAGTTAGGTCCAGGTGAGTTGTACGAATAGATCAGGTTACCGACCACTAAGAATGTAATTAGCAGTACAGGTATGAGAAAGACTCGTTTCTTCATCGTCTGTATTATATCTTAGTCACTTAGTTTTATGAGATCGCCATGCTGGATTACTAGCCTATCTTTCACTAGGTCCGTCACTATAGACTCTAGCCTAGGATCCTTTAGTAAATCATCTAAGCCTTTAATGGATCTTGGTCCACTCAAGAGTAGCTTAAGGATTTTGGCCCGCAATTCTCTATCTGAGCCTTTGTACCTTGATTGTTTTGTGTAGCTTTTACTTTGCTGGGACAGATTGCCGTGAGTCTTCTTGAGGTGTGTACCGTAGTCCATGAGTGCCCAATACCACTCGCGTGGGTTTTGCTTGTCTATAGTCTTTTCTAGTAAGTCCAATATATCACTGTCTGCCACATTCTGTTTGCCTGGAAAAAAGTGATGTATGTAGACGGTGCGTATGTTCGTCTCAATAAACAACTCTGGCTGATTGTATGCATAGGCCATGATTGCACCACTTGTACCCGGACCAATGCCAGGTAGGCTCTCAAGCTCTACTCTGGTGCGCGGCAGCTTACCGTTGTATTTATCAACAATTATCTTGGCGGCGTCATGTAGATACTTTGCCCTGCGGTTATAGCCTAGTCCATCCCAAAGCTTTAATACATCGCTGAACTTGGCAACTGCGAGAGTTTCAAAGTCAGGAAATGCGGCGATGAAATCTTGGAATTTAGGAATAACCCTATCAACCTGTGTTTGCTGCAGCATCATTTCTGAAACTAAAACATAGTAAGGCCTCACATCCTCTCGCCACGGCATAAGTCGTTTTTTATTCACAGAGTATTCTCTCAGTACTCTATCTAGCTGTGATTTATTCTTATTGTTCAAACTTACTTTTCCTTATGAGGCAGCTGGAAGTGGTGTATATAGTATAATATGTTCGTAGACGGGAGCCTCAAATGTCCTTAACAGCAGAGACATATCGAGTAAGCAGCTCTGGAGACACTCCAGTGTTAGCACTGAATCCTGCTCCCTATGGAGTAGAAGTAAGTTGGTCAGATGTATCGGTCTATACTCAAGCGTACAGAGGGGCAGCGGACGCGCTTTACTATGGTAACTGTAGCGGCTACGGGTCGTTAAGTGGCCACTCCGGAGGAGCCTTAAGGGCAGAGTATGATAAAGGCGCGGGCCCAAGTTATATATTGACTCGTCCTGATCAACCTAAACGTGGAGATAAGGACCGCTCAGTAAGTGATTGGAACCTTGACTACACTACCGATGTACAGATAGCTGAATGCGACCCGGAAGCAGGCTCTAGCATCATTACTGTTGAAGACTTTGTAGCGGGTCTTGTGTTGTCATTGCCTAGTTTCATGACACAAGGACATGGCATAAACAACCACCATATTTCAGCGCTGAGTGCAGCTATTAGGATAAAGTACGAAAAAGGCTGGCTTGATTACACAGGGAGGTCCGTGAAATCTAGTGCGGATAGATATCCTCTCCAGCATGCACGGGACGTTGATGATGATAAGTTTAAAAACGCTGCCGCCGATTTAATTCTAAGAGGCTCGCATATTGAGGCTATGGAACGCGAGTTTGTTAAGCATTTAAGAGAAGCCCATGATATTGCATTAGGTAGGGGTGCATTTGGTACTGCCCGCGAAGCAATGTTCGATCGTGCTTGGACCGCGATAACGAGACCGGACAGAGAAGTGGGCATGTATGCCATCGGTGCTAGCGGAGGGAAAGCAATGCTTGATAGGCTGTGGTCAACCCCTGCACCACCAAGACATGAGATTATAGGCGTGCTACCAAAAGGAGTTTTACACGGCCGTCGTTATGAGAATGGCTCAGAAGTAGTTGACCCGTATACAAAAGGTGAGCTCCTTTAACAAGAACCAACAGAATAAGTAGCGGAGTTTGGCGATATATGCATGAGCCACAAATAGAGTTATATAGTGAGCGGTCTACCAGGAGGGACAACTCCCCAGAGAAGGGCTACAGGCCGCTGCACGTGTCCGAGCACGTTATTCAAGCCGGCAGAGATATGGTGGCCCGAGAGCCTATGCGACGAATTGGGGCCTACTACCCAGGCTTTAATCCTGCCATAAACCAGTGGCGCAGGCTTCATATATATGCGGCACTACCTGAGGCGCTTGCGACGAGCCAAGTATTTTCTTCAGTAGATCAGACAGGCTCAAAAGAGCTTCGCTTAGAGCAGGTCGTTTACGACTACAAGTATTATGATCATCCCTTAGGTTTCCCCGACTTAGCGACAGGCCAGACCTATAACCACTCCTCGATACCTTGGGTATATGCAGTAAATAGTGACAACCATTACTCGCCGTGGTTTGAAGAGCGTCAAAATGCCCTAGCTGTAGACCCTGATAGTGAATTCTGGATGCGTATATCTGATACAACCATGTTGCCCACGAGTTGCGTCCTCAGGCTAGAGGGTGATCAACAACTAACTGGATTTTGTGCACGCTTCATTGCGCATAATGGGCTGCATCTAGAAAATGGTTTAATCGATATTAAACCCGGTGACATTTATTGTAGTCCAGCGGATAGCTTGCTGTGGCGTATTAACCTAGCCGCACGTATTAGTGGATTCGAGGTCAATCTAGATATCTCACCCCAGGAACACCGTGACAGAGTAGCGACGCATATAGCATCCGTGCTTTCTAGGCTGCTAGATGGAGAGGATAGGCTAATAGAAGCAAGTGAGCTACGGGAAAAGATAGCAGAATCTGGCGAACCTCTGAATCCTTTTGGCGGCAATATGGATCATTTTACATATGTAACTAGCAGCGAAATGGGTAATCTGCATAGATTTTTGACACGCGAGTGGTCTTTCGTGCTTCAAAACACAGTAGAGATGTACCAGATTGATCCTGAGTTTATACTCGAAATTGCTTTTGAGCGCTGGTTAGCCCACTGCTACTTGATGGAGCATGCTCTGCAACCTGGCTGGTCAAAAATGTGTAGTTCAGGTTTAGACTTGAAGGGCGCTCAGAAGTTTGTAATCGATAGACCTCCAGAGATGATAGAAAGGTATAGGGAGTTGATGCAAGAAATAGTTGGAACAGCAATAGACCAAACCTTTGTTAGAGACATAGTAGTTGCAGATCGTGGCGGCTCCGACCATTTACGGCGTGGTTTTGGGGATGCACTCGCTAGGCTTAACAGCGCAAGATCTAGCTAGGCTGTTCGCCAACGTAGTTTGAATTAAGTACGAAATCCTTAATCTGTTCTGTATTATGGTGACCGAACATCGCTTGGGCCACGTGTATTTTAGCTACTAATGCACTTGGTAGGATATTCACAGGTATTGCGTTGGTGTTGTCGCGAATAAATTTTGCTGGTCCGTACTCATGATCGGTACTTCCGGCAGGGAAGGGGTTAGTTACAAATACAGGTATGTTCTTTTCATCTGCGGCGCGCATTACGGCTGCAAAGTTCTTTGGATGATACGTAAAGCCGCCGTACGTGACCATCATGATGGCATCGGTTGTACCGGGGTCGAAAGAAGCAGCCATTTGGTAGTCACGTTCTGGGTGTCTGCCAGGTGAGGCGACAAACTTTTCTACCCCTACATCTTTTCTGATAATTATTGGTCTGAAAATTGGCTCTAGGTTGTAGCGTGCTTCGACGCCGTCGCTGTAGTTCATGCTATTTTTGATGCCTTCAGCGGCGAAATCCATAGCATTAATCGACGACTCATGAAGCGGACTACCAAATGCCTCTACGCTACTATCGCTGATTTTGACAACACCAACTGGATTCATGGCGCTGCCTGATGAGCCGTTCATGTACACAAACTGCCCACTGACCCCACCGTCATGAGCGAGAGCTAGGCTAGATAGTGCCCCTATGAGATTCGCGGATACATCGTTGATAATATCGTCAATTGTCTTTTGTGCACCAACAAAGCAGGTGCTAAACGGGACACGCCGCCCAAGCATCATGCGGCACATGGCTGCTTGCTCCGCCATGGTATCCGTACCATGAGTGATCACGTAGCCTGCAAATGCCTGCTGAAGGCCAGTGCTCATTAGGTTGTATACACCAGTCATTAGCAGTACCACATCAGCTATTACGTCTGGGTGCATCATAGAGCTGTCGATCATTTCTGGTAGCTGTATAGCCGCTGCCTCAAACTGGATTCGACGCGATGAAGGTAGCTCGGCCATCAGTGTTTCAGTATCTAGCTTCGGAACAAGCACCCCATCAATATTTGTCATAGCGATCGTGCCGCCAGTGCCAATAAACGCGACCATCTTTTTACCATCACCACGCTCTCTAAAAAGCGTTTCTAGATCCTGGTGTAGTTTGTGTGCATCCTCTATGTGAAAGAACTTGAGGTTATTCAGATCAAAGGGGTCTTCTAGCACCATGCCGGACACATTGTGCGTGTAGGTCATGCCAGCATGAGCATCTAATTCTGAACTGGTGTAATCGGCAAAGTTGCCTTGCCATGACTTTTGAGTGTGCCCATCCATAAGACTTATGATTATAGCATTTAATACTAGTGTGTATAATCATCGCTTGATGAAAAATATACTAATACTTGGTTCGGGAAATTTTGGCCAGCTTTTGGAAAAGCTGCTAGGCAAGCAATACAGGACTACTCTAATGAGCGTCCGTACAAGTACTGACGAAGAGCTTTCTGCTGCTGTAAGTAGCACGAACGTAGTTGTGCTTGCGATACCATTAAAAGGCTATGATGCAGCTATCAGTAGAATAGCACCAGATCTACATCCAGGCGCAACAGTCATGGACGTCTGCTCCGTTAAGCTTCGTCCCCAGAAATTACTCCATGAACTGCTCCCAGATCATGAGAATTGGCTCATCACTCACCCATTATTTGGGCCACAGTCTGCGAGCGCTGGCACCGAGGGTCTACAGTTTATCGTCTGCGAAGAATCGGGCGATAGCGCGGCTGAGCTAGTAAGCTATTTCAAAGAGGTTTTAAAGCTAGATATTATCCGCATGTCTGCTGACGAGCACGACAAACAAATGGCTAGAGCCCAGGCACTCACGTTTTATATATCTGAAGCGCTAAGCATGATGGACGTCGAAGAACAAGAGCTCATGACACCCAGCTACCGCAAGCTGCTAGATGTACGTAATCTTGTGAACCACGAGACTCAGGATCTCCTAGATTTATTCCAAAATGAGAACCCCTATGCTGATACTATACGCGGTAGCTTTCTAGAATCTACGGGCAAGGTCAGAAGCAAGTATTCCTGATTATCGATGTAGCTAGCTGTGCTAAGGTTGTCGCTTGCAATAGTCGGGAGTGATCCGCTGATACCCGCGGCTACTCCATTCTGATGTACCACCTTCTAGAGTTTTTGACTTAACACCCAGCTTAGACAATATCAAGGACGCTTGATGGCTTCGAGCACCAGTCTTACAGATAACCACTACAGGTTTTTTTATCTGTTTGAGTTCAGGTAAGTGCTGAACTAATTCATCTAGAGTCATGTTGACAGACCCTTCTATGTGGTGGTCCTCGAACTCTTTGGCGCTACGCACGTCGAGTAGGTAGAAGTCATCTAATTTTTCATAAAGCTCATCAGCATTCATCTCTTCTATTTCTGTGTAGCTAGAGTTTTGGGTCACATCTTCATCCAGCAGGTGCTCATTAATCATTTTCTTAAAATTCTCAATAGGCAAGTATGTAAAGTAGTCATCTAGGTAGGGGAGTGGGCTGTCAGGGCAAATAAAAACTATGTTAACTGGACCAGCGTCAACGTACTGTCCGTCATCTGCATATTTATTGGCGATTTCTAGGGCGCCTGCATAGGCAAACCCTGCACTAGGGCCAGCCGGCAAACCATGTCTTATCAGCTCCAGGCTCCATGCAAATGAATCTTTAGTGCCTACAACGAAAATCTCATCTACATAATCTTGCCAGTCAAACTCTACCTCAGCCAGCAAGTTCTCTGTTCTAATACCGGGTACGTAGTTATTAGGCTTACGGGCTACACCAATTAGCTGAGTGTTGCCATCTTGTTCCCTAAAGAAATGAGCCGAGCCTAGAATAGTGCCAGTAGTACCCATACCTGCCACGAAGTAGTCAACTTGACCTGAAAGCTGATCGTATACTTGCCGAGCTGTTAATTCTTGATGTGCTGCCGGGTTCTTACTGTTCGAGTATTGGTCAAGATTAACGACTCCTTGCTCCTGACCTCGTTTGCGGGCTATAGAGATAGCACCATCTGGATTATTTGGCTCAGGGCATATTGGCTCATTAACTATTTCTACTTTTGCACCAGCAATTTGTAGAAGTTTTAGCTTGGCTGGTGTTACCTCTTTAGAAACGAG
>JBCCHY010000013.1:0-22172 GCA_039028495.1 Patescibacteria group bacterium | reverse complement strand
CCGGTCATCAGCCCACCTGTTGGATCGCCGCCCGTGTACTGGTAGTCCCAGCGGCTGGTGTGGAACGAATGGCCTTCGAACGACTCGATGCCGGGGATGCCCGGAAGCTTCGGGCGGTGGAGCGGGCCGGTGCCCATCGCAACGAACTTCGCCCGCATCTCGTCGCCCCGGTTGGTGCGGATGATCCAGCGCGAGGCGGCGGCGTCCCAGTCCAGCGAGGTGACCTCGGTGGAGAGCACTGCGTTGTCGTAGAGGTCGAAGTGCTCGCCGATGCGGCGGCAGTGCTCGAGGATCTCCGGGGCGTGCACGTACTTCTGTGAAGGCATGTGGCCGGTCTCTTCGAGCAGGGGCATGTACACCATCGCCGCGGTGTCACACATCGCCCCCGGGTAGCGGTTCCAGTACCACGTACCGCCGAAGTCGCCGCCCTTTTCGATGATGCGGACGTCATCGATACCGGCCTGCTTCATCGCCGCACCGGTGGTGAGCCCGGCGAAACCCCCTCCCACGAAGGCGAACTCGACCTCGTCGGTGAGTGGCTCGCGTGGCGCGGGCTCGACGTAGGGGTCGTCGAGATAGTGGGCGTACTTGCCGGTGGGCTCGATGTACTGGTCGTTGCCGTCGGCCCGGAGTCGCTTGTCGCGTTCGGCCCGGTAATTCTCTCGCAGCGCGGCGGAATCCCTGGCCGCAGTATCGGCGACCGGCGGCGCCGACACCGAATCAGTCGAGGGCAGCGATGTGGAGGATGGCGTCGCCTCGGTTGACGAGGGGATGTTCCAGCCGTCCGATCAACATGCCGGTCCGCGGCGACTTGAGTACGCCGAGTTGGGTGCCGAACGGGTCGCGCAGCACGCCAACCGGTTCGCCCTTCTCGACCTCGGCACCCAGCGGAAGCCGGCAGTCGACGATGCCGCTGCTCGAAGCCCGAACCCAGCGGCTGGACCGGGCGATGCGCGGAGGAGCGGCGGGCGGCACGATCTCGTCGATCATCCCGAGCCGATTGAGCACCCGCAAGATGCCGTCGGTGGCGACGCTGATCGCCTCCTGGTCGAAGCGGTACGCCTCGCCCCCTTCGAAGAGCAGGCAGGTCTTGCCGAGTTTGGTGGCCGCGCCTCGGAGGCTGCCGTCGCGGTTCTTCGAGTGGATCACGATCGGAGCGCCAAACAGTTCCGCGAACTCGAGGGTGCGTTCGTCGTCGAGGTTGCCGCGGATCTGGGGGAGGTTGGCCCGATGGTCGCTGCCTGTGTGCAAATCGATGCCGAGCTCACACCGTTCGACCACCTCGGTCATCATCAGGTGGGCGATGCGGGAGGCCAGGGAGCCGCGGGCCGAGCCCGGGAACGACCGGTTGAGGTCACGACGGTCGGGGAGGTAGCGGTCGCCGGTGTTGAACCCGTGCACGTTGACGATGGGCACCGCCAGGAGCGTGCCCGCCATGTTTCGGGGTTCGAGGTACTCGAGTACTCGGCGGATGATCTCGACCCCACAGATCTCGTCCCCGTGGGTCGCGGCGTTGATCCAGACGGTCGGACCCTCCGCTTCGCCGTGCAACACGACGGCAGGAATCGCGACCGGTGTGCCCGACATCAGGCGACCGATGGGAATCTCGACCTGTACTCGGCCACCGGGACGGGCGGCGATGCCCGCGATCTCGAAGTCGGCACGATCGGCCATCAGATGTCCTCGGGCAGGGGATCGTCGGGCAGGGGCTGGAGCTTCGGACGGTTGCGGCGGCGGCGCTCGGGCACCAGTCCCCGCATGGCCTCGAGGTTGCCGAAGCAGAGCAGCCGATCGTCGACATCGATCACCCGTTCCGAACGCGGGTTCGGGATGACCGTGGTTCCTCGGTGCAAGGTGAGCACCGAGATGTCCAACTCTCGCAGCTCACCGATCGTGGTGCCCGCCGCAACGAGGGCAGCACCCTCGTTGATACTGAGTTCGACGACGCCGTACCCCGCCGACACCGTGAGCCGCTGGCGAACATCGATCTCCGGGAAGGCGACCTGGGCTGCGGTGTAGTCGATGATCGCGCCGGCGATGTCGAGCTCGGTGGCTCGCTCGATGCCCTCGAAGCCGGGTGAGGAGTTCACCTCCATGATGACCGGACCGTCGTTGCCTTCGAGCATGTCGACGCCGGCGACCCGCAGCCCCATGATCTGGGCGGCCCGGACAGCCGTCTCTTTGTACTCGGGATCGAGGTCGACGCCCTCGACCGTGCCGCCCCGGTGCACGTTCGAGCGGAACTCATCACCCTTGGCGTTGCGACGCATGGCGGCGACCACACGATCCCCAACGACGAGGGCGCGCACGTCGCGGCCCTTCGATTCGGCGACGAACCGCTGGATGAGAACGTTCGGTTCTGCGACGCGACAACTCGTTGGCGTCAGTCGCAGGTTCAGAATCTTGTCAAATCCCTGATTTGTACAAGATGTAGTAGGTGGTGGAATAGCTTTGCTAGTCTACCACCGTGCGTTCGCCCTGCCCCCGCAAATCTGTTCCTTACGTTAAACAAAGACGCTCTGATCTACGATCGGATTGTCCTGCCCCACAAAAGTGCTTTTCTAGGACCACAAAACTTGACCGAAATAGCCTATCTACCGCTCACCCCTAAAAAACCGCACCCACTGCTCTAGGTTACTTAGTTCCGGCTCCGGTGAGCTTTGTTCGTCAACTAGCCCTAACTGACGCCTGTAGGAGTCAAATGCCTGAACTTCGTCGTCTAGTTTGCTCTGCGGTATAAGCAGGACCTGCTCGCCAGGACTAACCAACCCTAGCTGCCTACGAGCTGCGAGCTCCTGCGCATACTCAGTAGCCAAAAACTCGTTCTCGAGCACCTTTGTTTTATTCTGAATCTCAAGCAGCTCTATCTCAGCCCGGAGTGTCGAGGCTTCCTGCTCTAGCTCGTAATTGAGCTTTATCTGATTTATTGTCGACCATGTGATAGATAGCGCAATGACTAAAAAAACAGCAAACGCTACATTGCGCTGATCCGCTAGTAGGTCTCTGATTTTTAGTATTCTTTCCATCATTAAATAATACCACCTGCAAAACGGAGGGCTATCTGATATACTCCACCCCCGTAGCCTGTGCATGCATGCACATAGTGCGCACGGGGGTGTAACTCAGTGGTTAGAGTAGTCGGCTCATAACCGATTAGTCGCTGGTTCAAATCCAGCCACCCCCACCATGTCAGCAACGTACAAACACCTTGCTAGTTTTTCCGGAAATCAATCCCGTAAAAAGCTGCGAGGTGTTTTTGTTACCTCCTTACAAAACAAATTGAAATTTGTTTTGGCGGTAGAAGTTATTTGCTGTCTTTGTATCTTTCAAGGATTGTGATTGCTTCATCTGGAGCCTTTGTTGTGGCTATTTGTAGACGTAAGTCAGCAGCTCCTTCAAAGCCACTCAGATAGACCTTCATGAACTTCTTTACGGGGTCGTACTTGCGTTCACCTACGGCATAGGTATCCCGGTATAGCTCTAGGTGCTTAATGAACAGATCTACCTTTTCCGCCACTGTTTTGTTAGCCCAAATGGATGCGTCTCCGGCAAATAGATATGGATCCTGGAAAACTCCTCTGCCGATCATAATACCGTCTAGCTGATGTTCTTCTTGCAGCTCATGAGCCTGCTCTACGGTCATTACATCACCGTTGCCAATGATCTTTGTCTCGGGCGCTATATCGTCTCTCATGGACCGTATGTGGGCTATTTCGTACCATCGGACGGGGACTTTAGACATCTCTTTACGGGTGCGCCCATGAATACTGAACATTGTCGTGCCCTGCTCAAGCACCATTTGGTGCCACGTAAAGTCAGTCTGGCCCCAACCTAGGCGTGTTTTGACACTAACAGGCAAATCACCTGCGCCGTTTTTGGTCGCCTGCAAAATATCTTTAAATAGCGGTCTGTTCTCTGGCTTGATGAATGCGCTGCAGCAACCATTTTTGGTAATTGTTTTATCTGGGCAGCCTGTGTTGAGATCTATGCCGTCGAAGCCCATGTTGGCGAGCTCACGCGCTGTTTTGTAGAAATTGTCTGGGTTTTTACCCCATATCTGAGCGATAACCGGCACATCATGCGTGTCTTCTCGTTTTAGAAAATGTAGCAGCCGTTCGCGGCCGGCACTCTGCAGGCCATCGACATTTACAAATTCTGTCATAAACATATCTGGCGGCGCACAAGCGGCCACCATCTGCCGGAAAACGACATCAGTCACGTCATACATTGGAGCCAGAATCAACATCTGGTGATAATACTGTATCTAGGGGCTATTTACTAACTCCACCAAGTTTGAGTACCGGCACGATCGGCTTCGCGTTCTGCTCTGAGTTCATCTTGCAAGCTGCCTGTGGCAGATTTTGCTTTTTGCGGTGAGGTATCTGTCGTCGACCGTCTTGGAGGCGAGCCGGCATACTGGCCCTTTACAACATGTTTTGTTTTTAGAGCTTTGTCATCTGTGTACCTGGCTTCGAGAGTAGCAATGTCCAACAATGGTGTCTGGCCCTGTCTGCTCCTGAGGGCGTCTAGTAGGGGTGGTGTCTCGCCACGAGTGGCAGCGTAAATCTGGGTGTAACCGGTGTCTATTAAAAACTTCGGATCCAGATCAGTGATGTCGCCACCTCTCATCAGTATTCCGAGTATGTCTTGACCTACATTACAGGCTACCTGAACTTCTTTCGTGGGGTAATCAGGGTGTACTGGAAACCCTTCAGCATCAACCGCATCAGAAGGATCTGTCTCTGGCTTCGCTACAGTGAGTGGCTCTACATCAAATAGTCTATTTTCACTGGCTTTCATGGTTATATTATAGCATAAGTGTTTATGTTTGTCTATGAGTACGGGTGAGTTCCGGCATGATCATGCATTTTTGTATCCCTCCTGTCTCCAATATCATCAGGACCGTCTTCGTTCAGGAGACCCCTAACCACCTCTACATTGTGTAGAGCAGCCTGATCCCTCTCAGTCCTACTCCTACCATTTTCAACACTTACAAGACCTTCAGGGGCTTCATTTGAATCTTTTTCTACTACATAGGGGTCATATCCTGCGAATTCATAACCCTCTTCTATTACTAATCCGTCATCAAGGCCCAGAGAGCGCATTTCGTCACAGTAATAAGCGTCATTTAGGCACAGAATAAGATGACCTATGTCGCCATAGGCGAAACACCACTTAGCTTTTAGGCGTTCTATATCCATAAAATGCTGCGCTAAATCAGTATCTCAAGTATACCAAAAACAGCGGCCCTAATCGAACCGCTGTTTTAGCATTAAAGCTTACTTAAGTATTACTACTTAGAGCGCTTTACTGTTAGGAAACCGTTACGTGGGTTTTCGTTAACCTCGTAACCTTCAGGTAGATCACATCCAGTGTCGGCGCGTTCGTCCTTGCTGAAGTAATAGATCCTTTGTACTTTGCCGCCCCTAAGCGTAACTTCCTTAGTGTTAAGGTAGTAAGTTACTCCCTTTGAGTTAGTATGACTATAAGCCATTTTCTCCTCCTTATAACTTCTGGTAATTTCCACATTACCCCTGATGAGATCCTTTGTCAACTGTAAAACCCCAAGGTGTTAAACGCTTATGCGACTTTTACACCTTGCTAAGCATAAGCAAACTCATGTAAACTTTGTAGCATTAAAGGTTAGAAAGAAAGGGTGGATTTCGACGAGATGAGCGAATTCATGCAACGACCAAAGGCTGCCGCCACGAAAGCTGCAGCAGGTCAAAAAACAGCCAAAGCAGCCGCAAAAAGTGCTGACCGCATGCACATAGGTGCAGGTGTATTAATAATACTAGGTGGGCTGCTCGCAGCAGCGGTGCTCTTCCTAATGCTACGTAGCAGCGGCAGTGCAATAACTACTGAGAGAGAGCAGATCAAGGATGAGCTGTACCAAGCAGTATTCTTAGATACAGCAGACGGACAAGTATTCTTTGGTAACCTAGAGTCTTACAGCTCCGAGCTATATCGTCTATCGGACATCTACTACGTGCAGGTTCAGAGGCAAATTGATCCCGACACAGGCCAACAACAGGCCACAGGTATATCTCTGACAAAAAGAGGTAACGAGCTCCAAGGCCCCGAAGACATCATGTACATCCAAAGAGACAAAGTTCTCTACTGGGAGAACCTGAAAGCTTCTGGACAGGTTGCCTGTGCAATAGCTAACTACCAGATCGATGAGCTAGGCCTAAGCGTAAGCAAGGACCAGGGCTGTATCGAAAGAGAGCAAGAAGCAGCCACTCAGCAGCAGCAGCAACAGCCAGCAACAGTGGACCCAGCAACTGGCACCCAACCAGCTGGTACACCACAGGTTGATGACACACCTGCTACTCCACCGGTTACTCCTCCCGCAACAGATGACGGCGCAGCACAATAAGTCATCCTAGCGAGCACAAAAACCCGGCAACAAACGCCGGGTTTTTGTATAATTACACAGCACTATCATGAAAAAAATCAGTAAAAAAGCCTATCACCTGTTGCAGAATATTTCCCTCGGAGCGATCGTTGGCTTTCTGCTGCTTAGTTTAATTGGATCCATATACGGACTCCGCCAAAACAGTCTACGAATGGTAGAGCTGCGTGACGCTGTCTACGCAGCTGACCGAGATGATGGGGACGTGGACAAGGCACTAAGAGAACTAGGTAGCCACGTCGTTAACCACATGAATACAGACCTGAACCGAACAGGAAACATCGACGGCGGAGAAAAACCCATTCAGCTAGTCTATAGCTACTACCGGGACACCCTGAATGAATATCAGCGCATAACTACTGACTCGTCACCTGAGCATGTAGCCCTACTCGGTCGAGCCACTAGCTCCTGCCAGGAGACCCCGATAGCGGAACGCCTTTCATGCATAGGACAATATGTCTCGGACAATGCTGGGCCAACCTACCCCTCTATTGAGCCCTTGCCTAAAGATTTCTACGTGTTTGATTTCAACAGCCCCAGCTGGTCACCTGATCTAGCTGGAATATCCTTGTTCATGTTTGGGTTTTCAATTGTACTGCTGGCGTTAAGGTTTATTACTGGGGCGATGGCCTCTCGAATTATTAGTTATAGAAACTAGAGGGCCGCATACCAGACTAGGGTTAGCTTTAAGCTAGGCCAAAGCTTATATCACAGTATTTGTACCGATATTCGCCTACCGACTTTGGCGCCTGTTTACTGCAGAGCTTTACGAACCATTCTGAGCTCTGTTTCCTGTTAGTCTCGACGGCAAGTTTCTCGATAGCTGCAGATAGCTCCTTGACTGAAGACTCTACTCGATAGCCGTTACAGTCTGCGTGTAGAGCTACATTAACGTAACTATCGTAATCTCTATCCACTGCATTTGAATATGTGAAGCAGACAGACCACTGGATATCGAGCCAGTCATTAGCCTCATAGTCATCGAGTAAAGAGGTGATTGTTGCAAAATCTTTTTTTACATCTACAGTGGGGGCATCTAGGCCAAATTCTTGAATATCCCAAGCAATACTGCTTACACGTTTTAGCATAGGATGCGCGTCTTCGGTTAGAGGTATGTCAAATGCAAGCGTCCTTGCGGCGGACTCAGGATCAGATTCCCAGTCTTTCAGGGCGCCCCTACAAGCCTCAATATATAGTGTTGGGTTTAATGATTTCATAAAAGCATTATCTCACAAAATAAAAAGAGCTTGGGTGAGCATAATGCAATGGTAGATCTAAGCAGATCTGCTCTATTCTAGCCTCTAGCGTCTAACCTCTATATACTAGCTACATGCATATTTACTTTAGCGGTGTTGGAGGCGCAGGCATCTTCCCTTGTGCAGTTCTAGCCCTCAAACTTGGTTACTCTGTCACTGGCTCAGATTTGGCCGATAGCCCTGCAAAGTTTCAGAAACTTCGTGATCTAGGTGCAACCATAGAGGTTGGTCAAGATGGGTCTCAGATCCGAAATGCCGATCGTGCAAACAACATCGACTGGTTCGTATACAGCTCTGCTTTACTGATGCACAACCCCGATCATCCCGAGTATGTTTACGCCGAAAAGAAGAATATCAAGATGTCAAAGCTTAACACATTCCTCAATGAGCTGACTAGCAGCAATCAAAAACAGGTGGCTATTGCCGGGACACATGGCAAAACTACTACCACAGCTATGTTCGTTTGGTTGCTAAAAGAATTGGGCCTCAAACATGGCTACATGGTCGGTGGTGAGCCGGCATTTGGACCAGCCGCAGACATTACACCCGACGCTGAGTGGTTCGTATTTGAAAACGATGAATTCGACCGAAGATTCCTAGAATTCAGTCCGCATTACACAATCCTGAGTGGCGTGACATACGATCATTTTGATATCTACCCCACCGAATCTGACTATCATGATGCTTTTCGCACCTATATCTCTCAGTGTAGGCAAGCCTACATGTGCGCTACAGACCGCGATACGCTGTACGGTCAATCCGCGCCAGAGAACATCGTAGTGCTGCCCGAGATAGATGGTATTAAGCTACTTGGCACAGTAAACAGATTTGACGCCAGTATGGTGGTTGGAGCTGCGTCGGATATGGGTTTGGGTGACACCGGCACCCTAGTCAAGATCATGAACAGGTTTCCGGGAGTTAAAAGACGTTTTGAAAAAATCACCGAGAACCTCTACACAGACTACGCTCACACACCGGAAAAAATCCGTGGTGCGCTAGGGGTCGCAAAAGAGTCATCTGAGCATGTAGTTGTTATCTATGAGCCCTTACATAATACTCGCCAACACCGCATACGTGACCAATATAAAGATATGTTCACGGGTATAAAAAAGCTCTACTGGGTACCGACATTCCTCGCCCGTGAAAACCCAGATCAAGCAGTGTTGTCTCCGAAAGAACTCATAGCAGACATGGATAACCCTGAAATAGCTCAACCCGCATCGTTAGATGACGACCTAAGAAGCGTGATCGACCTACATCTAGAAGCAGGTGATTTAGTCCTGGTAGTCAGTGCTGGCGGAGCCAACAGCCTCGACTCCTGGCTCCGCCAAGAGTTCAAGGTCAACCAGTAGCAATGATTCAGAGATGGCATTCATGGCTAGGTATGGAAAAGTATGGCCGGGCATGGCACGAAGAAGACCTCGCTGATGAACTTGCCGAATACCACGAAGAGCAGAATGTAATTAAAAAATGGAGCGAAGCCAGCGACGTTGTCTATACGTGTACCAGATCCCGATGGAGTGGATTCAAACTAGAGTTTCCATTAGGTCGAGTCGTCTACGTCCTCGGTGTGGTCTACATGTTACCGAAGTACACCCTACGCTGGTGGTTTTTTAAACGAGCAGGGCGTAAATGCGGGGCAGATAAAGATGTTCATGAAGTCAGAAACCCTAAAAAGACACCCAAGCTACACCAAATAGCAAAGCGTAATAACCTAGATCCAGAACGTTTTCAAAAAATATGTGAAAAACAGCTTCGCTACTGGCTTCTGTTGCCTTAACAACTAAACTCGACTGCAAATTAAAATCCTTGAGATGAAACTTAACTAGTAGCTTTGCATCTGCTTCATTAAGGTGCATACCTATATAACTACTTGTTCGTTATATAGGTATTCTATTGTGGTGGGAGGATCACCTAAGAAAGCTATGCTTTCCCGGCGCCATCCGGAGAGAGTGTCACCTGTCAAAAATAGTGGAAATGTCTCTAAGGCCTCAGACACAGAGCTAGAATCGAATTTATCCTGAGGAAAGTAGCAGGTTGCTGTGCATATGGCACTGCGCCTGCTGCTCCCGGAAGGAAAATATCGATTATAGCCTGTGAAGCCAGCAAAAGAGCGGCTTTTGCCGACTCTACTTGCTGGCTGGTCTGCGGACTTAGAGGCCGAGGGGGTTGCCATCTAATTCAGACCCCCCAAAATCAACATCAGGCATCAAGCCCTGTCTGAGCTCGGATGCTTCATCAACAATAAATTTCAGCTCGGCACTCTCTAAGGTATTGTCGTCCGTTATTCCAGTTACCTCGGAGGCATCAACAACTGTAGATCGACCGGTCTGCTGCAACACATTTACCAGCTCGCGTGTCTCTGAGTTCCAGAAGCTGATTAGCGTAGTTGCAGTTATAGCGCTGACTACTAGTATGACAATAAATAGCGAGAGCTTTGGTGAAATGCTCTGCTCCTGCTTGATCTTTTCAAGCCAACTCACTGTGCCAGCCCCTCTATCTTTTGCAACCTACCGTCGACTTTTTGATACGCACCCAGCAGCTCTTCGTCAAAAAACTCTAGCAACTCATCTGCGGACGAGCGCATCAGGTCTCGCCTGTCTTTGACTTCTTCTATGCCGGCCATGAACTCTAATGGATATACCTGGCAGTCTATCACCAAGACTTCGTCAAGCGTACGACTGTACACTCTAGACGCACTTCGTAAGTCGTCCTCTATTTGTGTCAAGTGAAAACTTGCTAAATCCAAATTGGAGCTGTCCTCTGACATGCTTCTAAGATTTGATATCGAATAGTCGATGCCCCATCTGAAAGACTCGATAGCATCAGTGTATTTAGTCAAGTCGGCTTCGTGTTTATCGCTGAGTGATTGAAGGGTCGTTGACTGTAGCTGCCGACAAGCAGAGATGACTTGTTGTCTTTCTGTAGAGGTCAGGATGACACTATGAACATCTATCAGCTGGCCTAGTCTAGATATAGCTTGCTGCCGCGTGACGGGCTGCTCTAAAGGAGCCTGCGCATAAGAGTGGGGACCCACTAAAACAAGGCAAACAAATAACGGGGCGGCGTAACGAAGCATATTCACCCTGAAATTATATCCTATTAGTGTGTTTAAAACTGAGTAGATCCAGGTAAGCGTGCCTCTAGGGCATCAGCCTGTCTGGCGACAACACCGTCTAGATAAAACTCTTCTAGTCTATATTTTGTTGATTTATCTGAGATGAAACTCGAACCTACAATAACAACTACACCAAGCAGAACAGCCGCAAGTGGTACGCGCAGATAATCTCTTTTGTACGAGTCAGTAACATCAGCGATTAGAAAGCTTGATCTTCTTATCCAATACGTTAGAGCCACTGCTACACCCGTAAGCAGTGCTATGCCGAATATGGCGCTAAGGCTCTGGGACCAGCTACCATCAAGTAGTATTCTCGCCATATCAGCTGCTTGGCCTTCAAATAGATTGTACTCGAAGCCATCTGAAAGCCTGCTCTCGCCGATAGAGATAATATTGCCGATCAGCCCAAACAGCCGGACAACTGCCAATGTCAGAAGACCAAACAAAAACCCCCTGGAGAAAGCACTCCATGTGTTTCTTAGGCTGATTGACCTAGCATAGACCCAAACAGCATAAGCAAACGCGGTCAGCGTGATCCACGCTACAACATTAGAGCCATCCAGTACACCGGCCGTAAAAAACCCGATGAATACCATTAGAGCATTAAGAATTCCCACCCTTTGGATATAGTTAGTGTCCCCCACTTTTCCCCCAAAGGTTATTTCATATTAATCATATCATGATTTATGTAAGTTGCGCTTACTGGCTTTGGCTCATTTGCCTATGATGCAAACGAGCCGCAAAAATCATTCGGCAATGAGCCTGGAAATATACTGCGGTAAAGACTAGTCACTAAAGTGTTTCTCCGAGACTCACCAGTCACAAGACATATCTTGTGACTAGCTCAAACATTCTCGAAATCATGCTTTAGCACCTAATCTTTACCGCAATCTGCCAGACTCAAGCCGAGCCCTGCCTACGGCAGGTTATACTAACCACATGAGTACATTACAGTGGAATGACTACGTTGAGGGTGAACGGTTTGGGTCCAAGGCTGATTTTGATAAGTTTATAAAGAAAAGTAAGAGACATACTCTAATCTTTGCAAACGATAGCATCAGTCTATACACGCTCAAACTGTATCCAGGCAGTCCTAAGCTAGTTATAGTCGGTGAGCTGGATTCGCTAAAGACTGCTCCCCCTACTAATGACCTTCTATTCCTTAGGGTCAAAAAAGATAGAATTAGATCACCCCACCTCACAAAAGTTACCGATACGTACTCATTGACATACCTAAACTCTCCAAAACAGAATGTAGCCTTAAGAGACGTGGAGAACCTGGATGGTCTACTGCAAAACTACCTCAGCACTCATCAACACTATCGAAACATAGACAAGGAGCTGCTAGCAGACGAGCTGGGTAATATGGATCTAAAGATACTCGAGGGTGATGGTTTTACAATTTGGCTTGAAGATCTCGGTGATCGGTACGAAACCTCATACTACAGAGTCGGTGACAATCCAGAAGCCCAGGGACGATTGCTTAACCAACTAAAATCTTTGGGCTCATTTGAAATGGAAATTGATCTTCATATCCCCAGCAACCAATTCATCTACTATAATTTGAAAGATTTCTGCACCTACGAATGTAGCCTCTACCGATTAGATTTAGCTCGCGATACGGATGCCTAGCTCGGTGAGTTGATCAAGCCCTGCTTGTCCTGGGGCATTGAACATCAGGTCTTTCATGTCGCCATTTTTAGGGAATGCTATTACTTCTCTGATTGTTGGTTCTTCTTGCAGGATCATCACGACTCTATCAATACCTGGAGCCATGCCTCCATGTGGAGGTGCCCCATACTTGAACGCATCTAAGAATTCGCCAAATTGCTCCTGGATCTGCTCCTCATTCAAGCCCATTCGTTTGAAAATACTCTTTTGAACTTCTGGATCATGAATACGGATCGACCCGCTAGAGAGCTCGTAGCCATTAAGCACAAGGTCATAACATTTTGCCCTAGCCTTCAGGTTGTCCTCTTTATTATCTGAGTCAATCAATTCTTGGTGGCCCTTTGCAGGCGCTGCGAATGGGTTATGTGCAAACGTTAGCTCTCCACCTTCGTTCTCTTCAAACACAGGGAAATCCGTGACCCACAAGAATGCCAGCTCGTCGTTATCCTCTTTATCTTCACGTATGTCAGGTTTATCAGAGCCGTACTTTTCCATCACTTCGTCATAGGTCATTCGAGGGAATTTATCTGGCATTCGTTTTTCGGGATAAAGCTCTGCAATAACTGTTTTAAACAGGCGCTCATTAACTTCTAGGACATCCTCTTGGTCTACAAAGCTCATCTCCATATCAAGTTGGGTGAATTCTGGCTGCCTGTCGCCTCTGAGATCCTCATCTCTAAAACACCTGGCAATCTGATAGTACTTTTCAAACCCAGAAACCATCAATAGCTGCTTAAACTGCTGTGGAGCTTGAGGCAGTGCATAGAACTCTCCTGGGCTAAGACGGGATGGCACCAAAAAGTCCCTAGCTCCTTCTGGGCTAGACTTGGCCAGTATAGGTGTCTCAATCTCAACAAAGCCTTCTGCATCTAAGAAATCTCTTGTGGCTTTAATAAACTTATGTCTCATCCGAATGTTGTTAGCCATGCGTTCGGTGCGTAAATCTAGATAACGATGCTTCATTCTGATCGGTTCACCTACCTCGGCGTTCTCGTCATCAAGCACAAAAGGCGGAGTCTCAGATGTCGCCATGATAGTAAGCGACTCTGCAGCTAACTCGACGTTTCCGTTAACTACGTCAGGGTTAATCTGCTTTTCACCCCGCTTTTGTACAGCACCCTCTATCTCTACGACATACTCACTGCGAAGCTCATTCGCTTTTTCAAATAGCTCCTTGTCGCCACCACCCCAAAAGACAACTTGGACTAACCCTGTCGAATCTCTAACATCCAAAAATATCAGCTTTCCGTGATCTCGCCGAGTATGCACCCAACCGTTAATCCTTATTTTCTTTTCTACATTCTCTGCAATATCGATACACTGTGTTCTTTTCATCATTTCTCTTTCTCTATGTGTTGCTGACCTTTTTTGGACCTATCGCGTGCTCGTTCGTCTGCTCTTTGCTTGGCTACTGCACGCAGGTCTTCATATTGATCAAATTCATCCACGATCGATTTACCAATAATTTGCTCGAGTACGTCTTCGATACTGATAACACCAACTGCTTCTTCATATTGGTTCACTACTATAAACAGATGATGCTGTGTGCGCAAGAAGGCATTAAGAACTTGATCCAGATTGGTATCGACATTCACGTAGTAAACTTCGGGACGCATCAGTTTATTAACTGAATCGTTTTTGGTCATTCTTGTAGTGTCCTTGAGATACAGCACGCCGATATAGTCGTCCTCTTCAGATGTTACCGGAAATCTAGAAAAGCCCGTATCATGCAGCTCGCCCCTCATGACAGGCGTTAACACATCTAGCTCATCAACTGTTCTCATAACGCTTTTTGGAGTCATGACATCTGCGATGCATTTTTCGCCAAACGTCAGGGCATGCTGGGCTATACGCAGCTCGTCTTTGCCAACTTTATCGAGTTCACCCGGCAGTTTTTGCAGGTTTTCAAGTAACTCTTCTTTGGAGTGAATACGCTGGGTGGCCTCTATTTCTACCCAGGAGCCAAAAAGTGAGTCTAGGCCTTTTAGCAGCGGTTGTGATTTGTAGAGTAAAAAACCTAGAACGGGCCCAACATGTGATGCGAGACGCAGACTCGGCCTCGGCCAGCGTGCCCATGGCAATATGACATGCATTGTGACTATCAAAACAACATCCAAGGGTAGAGAAATCCATAGCGGTAGCAGACGATCAAGTATCAGGATCACACCAGCTAAACTTAAACCGAGTAAGCCCCATAAAACTACCCATATCTGAATACCGTGTACTCTAGCCTTGTGGACTTTAGCTGCTTCAAGATCGCCCTGGTCCGTACGTCTGCGCAGCTCCGCTACGCTCATGTAGCCAAAGCTACGTATCAGCTGAACCAAATACAATGAAAGCCCTAACCCCAGAAATAACCCAATGTAGGTGATCATGTGTCTATTCTACCTCAATCTAGCTTAGTGTGATGTGTATAGGGTTCCGAAAATGATATACTCTAAGTAGTTTTTTGGAGGAATAATGAATATTAAGCTAATTGCTGTAACTGTCGTAATACTCGGAGCACTCATAGGGCTCGGGGCTCTATCGGGAGGCAATGATTCGTCGAGTGACGGTACGAGCAACAGCCAAGTAAGCGGTAGTCAGCACTCCCAAGGTGTGAGTGAGAAAAACGTCGTACTGACAGAAGCTATTGATTTCGAGTGCCCGGCATGTGCTCAATTTCATCCCATAGTTGATCAGATTAAAGAAGAGTATAAAGATCGTGTAGTATTCGAAGTAAAGCACTACCCAATCACGGGCATTCATCCAAACGCACTAGCTGCACACCGTGCTGCTGAGGCAGTCAGTAAACAGAGCGCAGATGGGTTCTGGAGCTTGCACGACACACTGTTTGAGAGCAGAAATCTATGGATATCATCAACAACCGAAGATCCACGACCCGTAATCGACGGTTTCGTTGAAGCACTCGGCATTGACATGGATCAATACAGGACAGATTTCATCAGCAGTGAAGTTAATGACATCATCAACGCAGACCGTGAGAAGATGACGGAGCTGGGTGCAGAAGGTACCCCGTCATTCTTCTTAAACAATGTGCGCGTGCTCAACAACGAGCTCGATAGTCTAGACGAATTCCGAGCTGTACTAGATGAAGCGCTCGGTGAAACATCCACTGAGCAAACGGATGAGAGCGCCGAGTCAGCTAACACTGATACTGAATCGTAAACCCGCCCCCGATACTTGCCCCAAGTAATCTACTCTGCCAAGTATTCTTGCCAAGATAATCGCAAGACCCTGACCTCTACCTTTTTGTTGTGACCTGGGTACTTGTGTACATGAACCCGACGCGAACCAGGCGGCATGCTGCGTTTTTTGCGAGTTGCCCTCGGCTCCTTGGTGTAGCCCACAAGCAAACTTGAAGACTCGTCTGATGTTAGCGATAACATCGTAATAACTCCTACCGCCTCATTTTTGATTTTTGTTTTACAGACCTACAGTACAGATCTGCTAGTTAGAGACTGGGATAAACATTATCAAAACGATAATTAAAACACAAGTGTTATATCGTACGATCTCATGATCGCTACCAATGCGATTATTAGCCATACAATGTTGAGTGCAACTGGCTGCATGTCTTTTTTGTGCAGTGAGCTTGCGATTAAGCCCAGCGAGCCAGCTATGTTCATGCCAATGTATGATCTATCACTTATCGCAATAAGCTCAAATATACTTAGCGCGTACGCTCCAATTATCATCACTACGCCCAGCCAGCCGATTGCCTCGATGATGATGTTGTCGGTTTTCTTGCTACTTCTCATAAGAAACTATGATAGCAAACAACAGGCGCGCACTCGACTACGCTACGACATCTACTTCGAGTAGATAGCAGCTCTGACTCGTCCAGACTGAACTCAAAAGAATTGTTGGTTTTATTTTGGGATTGCTATACTTAAGCATAACTATTATGCAGGATTTTTTCTTAGAGCTGAGTTTGATTGTGGTACTCGCTGCCGCAGTTTCTATAGTCATGAGGGCCCTCAAGCAACCATTGATTATCGGCTATATTATAACCGGGGTCATAGTCGGTCCAATTGTACTCGGAGTGATAGACTCTACCGAAACGCTAGATTCACTGGCTAGCTTTGGGATTGCTCTACTATTATTTGTAATTGGGCTAGGGCTCAACCCAAAGGTTATCAAGGAGGTTGGGGCGGTAGCTGTCTTTACCGGTGTCGGCCAAGTTGCGTTCACGAGTGCAGCTGGGTGGGGTATTGCCAGATTGCTTGGCTACGGCATGACTGAAGCAGTGTTTATAGCTGTCGCACTCGCCTTTTCGAGCACTATAATCATCCTCAAGCTACTGTCTGATAAAAAAGAGCAGCACCGCTTGTACGGCAAAATATCGATTGGATTCCTGCTGGTTCAAGACATCTTAGCTACGGTCGCACTAATAGCAGCTAGCGCTAGTGCAAACGGTAGCCTGTCTGCCAGCGATCTTGGAGAGCTGCTCGTAACTGGCGCTCTACTCTGTCTCGGCCTGTTCTTGATTATCGCCTACATACTGCCCTTGTTTAGGTCGCTCATATCCGGCTCACAAGAACTCTTGTTTATCTTTGCCATTGCGTGGGGATTTGGCATCGCTAGTATTTTCAAAGAAACGGGGTTCTCTCTCGAAGTCGGTGCTTTGGCTGCGGGTATTGCTCTAGCAACCCAGCCGTTTGCAACTGAGGTTGGGTCACGTTTGAGGCCGCTTAGGGACTTTTTCATAGTACTTTTCTTTGTCAGCCTAGGAACACATATCAAGATAGACGGGCTTGCCGAGATGCTGCCAGAAGCACTGCTACTCTCTGGGTTCGTACTAATCGGTAACCCAATCATCGTAATGACAATCATGGGCTTACTACGCTTTACCAGAAAGACGAGTTTCAAGGCCGGCCTAGCTGTTGCACAAATTAGCGAATTCTCTCTAGTGTTTATCCTGCTCGGCAGAAACAACGGCCAGGTTAGCGAAGAGGTCGTCAGTCTGGTGACAGCTGTCGGAATCATCACGATCGCCGTTAGCTCGTACATGATCATATATTCGGATAAGCTATTTGGCTTGTTGTCACCCTACTTATCCATATTCGAACGAAGTAGCACCCGCAAAGAAAATGAATCTACAAAAAGTGCTCAACTCTTGCTCATCGGCTATAAACGCGGCGGTGAGCAGTTCGTCAAAGTATTTCGTGAGCTCAAGAAGAAATATCTCGTACTCGACTACGACCCTGCCGTTATAGATAAGCTAGATCATGACCACGTTCCCAATGTCTACGGCGACGTCACTGATCTAGAGCTGCTTGAAGAGATTCACATAGATAAAGCAAGAATGATTGTTTCTGTGATGAGCGATTATCAGGCCAATAAATTCCTCGCCGAGTACCTGCACAAATCAAATCCTAAAGCAGTTCTGATATGCTCTGCCGAGTCGGAAGCGCAAGCAGCGGAACTATACGCCAGCGGTGCATCCTATGTCATGATGCCGCACTATATAGGTAATGAAAAAATCGTCAGTTTCATAAAAAAATCAGGGCTAGAGCGTAGCGCATTTGACAGCTTCAAGGCTCGCCATATGCGCAAGATAACTAACGCAGGAGAGCCCAAAAAATCCAAAACAAAGAGACGTCTAGGTAAGGCCGCTATCGGAAGATGAGGTAAGTCTCGCTTGACGACCTACGCTTGACCTCTTCAATCTCTAATTGTCTACCGCTTACGGCATATTCCTGACACCACACCTTATTGCAGCTATAACAAAATACACCGCAGCCATATAGGTCGGTAGTGCTACCGCATGCATGACAGTTCCCGTGTCCTGCGTAACGAGCCTCGAGCTGTCTAGCTTGCTCGGCTATACTTTGGCCTTTTAGCCCAGCAAGCGAGTAGCCGTTTACACCGTCCACGGCAGCAGCAGGACAACTACCCGAATGAACATACCCGCTACTCGCAGAAAGGGCCGATTCATACGATATATCCACCTTACCGTCCACCCCTTTAGCCTCATATATAAAGTGTGGTAATCGCTGAGTTCGTAACACATCTGCAATCTGCCGCGCATGTCTTAGTGTGAGAACAGAGCCCTCGGATAGATCTAATTCTAGCTGAAGGCAGAGAGATCCTAGCTGCGAGCTAGTTACGCCCTTCTTAAGACTCTCGTCTAAATGGGTAAAGAATCTCCTATTTATGGACTCTACCTGGCTAAGTGCCGCCTTATGCACTGTAGAAAATTGATTCGGCTGTGTTCCGAAAACGTCTTGTATCACCGCTTTAACATCAACATGAGTGGGTAAAATGTAGTGTTCTTTAAGGACATCGAGAGTCGCCACGCAATCTGTGCCTAAACCTAGCCTAGCTAAAAGGCTTTTGTGAGCAGCAAGATCATGATTATCGAGAGAGAAATACTCTGCTCGTAAGCGACCGTCATCAATGCTGTAGATGACGTTACTAGACATCATCCGGTCTTGCTTAAAATTCATTTTACGTGCAGAAGCCCCGTCAAGCTCTTGCTTACCAGGACATAGAGAGCACAGCATGAATACTCCCTCACCACCGGCTTGGATCCAGCTAAGTAATCCTTCCACTTCCGCCATCCTTGCCACTTCTCGTCTATGGGCATAGTCTGTGCCTAATGTTGCAATATCTCTGCTGGCTGCATTCACCCCCGACTGCAGAATCGATCTCATCGATAAACCAGTATCACTGATAAGATCATTGTCTAAAATCTCAAAATATGTCGTTGAGACAAACCCCCCACCACGCTCAGCTAAATCTGTATGGAGCTCCGCTAGCACACGATTGTTGTCCGCTCCTTCTCTTATGTTCCAAAGAGGAGCTAGTGGATCATTTGTGATCATGGGGCGTTCAAAAACTAACCCTGACAAAGGGCTGTTGTAACACGTAGGCATTGTTGTGACCCTCTTTTTGTTTTACATATAGAGTCTTATGTTTATATTAACACACTATATATGGTGATTCTAGAATTATTTTATAGATTTATCTCACTTTATATTGTATTGTATGAAAATGTCCAACCATCACCCTCTTTCTGAAGCTGTAATGAACGCATTTCAGCCACTGAACGAGCCACATATCGGCAGTATCCCGGGAGATGTCCTAGCGACAACAGGCTACAGAACAGAGCTAGACTCGCATGATCTGAATGTTCCACATCTCGCCTATGGAGATAGAGCTATAGAGCTTGTGGTAGGAATGGGGCCTATGGAGCCTAGCGAAGCATTAATGATGATTGACTCGTCAGCAGGACTAGTTATGAATGCTGCTATGAGCGATCGGGCCAGACTGAACGAAATGCTGCAGGACGCCGATGGTCGTCTGGTAATCCTCGGTATGCCGCACAAGAAACTAGTTGATGTGTTCTATCCCGTTATGGGAATTAGAAATGTTATCAACCTACTTGATGATAGAGAGCAGGCGCAGCTAGGACTAGTCATCAGTAGGGGCGTCGGGACAATCGCGCTGAATGAGAGAAAGGGTTTTGTCCCCCATGCACTCCCCGAAGCGCTTACCCGTGTCTGTGACATATTCCTATCGCTACCGAATAGCAGCTCCGCTAATAGTATTGTCGGCGATGAAGATCATGCCGTGATTACAAAAGATGTGCGAGATGACCACAACGAGCGCTTTAAGCAGGCTATAGCGAACTGGGTGTCCCAGGGATCTGAGCGAGGAGTTCCTTCGGTCTTAGGAGTTGCACTTGCCGGTAACACGTCTGAAGCTACAATTGGTTACGGCACCGCCGAGCTCGCGTCGGGTAATCTGCTGGTCCCTGTGTCTTATACAAATGGCTGTGAGTTCGGAGAGATGGTGGAAATATCAAGTAGCCCTGAAGGTGCTCAGGAACAACTAGCTGCAATCCACACTAGTGTTTCAGACTAGTCTGTTGAGAATATAATTATGTCAACGGGCTCTTCTGACTCTGAGTCTGAAGGGGTTGTGTCTATCCCGTAGGATACACCCAACTCGTCCTGGATAGATGTGGCTAGTGCCAGGTAGTCTGTATTGACTACGACTATTCTGTTGCTGCCGGCTGTACTATTGGTGATAGTATCTACGTCCCCACCACTTATGAGGTCTGCTAGCTGATTGCTAAGCGAAACAAGCGAGTCACTCGGTGCCGATATCAGTACCTTGGCATCGGTTGTGGCCTGCTGGGTAGATTCTACCTGCTCCTGCTGTGGCTCGGCTGTCTCGGTTTGGTCTCCTGCCGCCTCTAATCCTTCACTCTGCTGAGAGACGGCGACGGGGCCGGCATTAATGACCTTTTTTGTGCTTTCCCTATAGAGAAAAGCCTGCTTTGCCTCTTGGTAAATAAGGATCTTATCCCCATTCTCGGCACGTTCGAAAAACGCTTGGCCAGATAGTTTGCTAATGTCTTCGATCGTCGCAACTTCGGGGGTCTCGTCTGTTGGTAGCTCATATATCCTACCGACCTCACGAACGAGATCTTCAGCTATCTCCTGCTGAGTCTTGGGTGTATCCTCTTTAACCTGTTGATACTTGTAGAAAAAGAATCCTCCAAATATAGCCAAACCTACTATGAGTAGTGCGTTTAGCTTAGGTAGAATACTCGAGCTATTCTTTGCACGATTTTTATTCATTATTAGTCAATCTCAAAGGTTACTTTTACTTCAAAGCTGAACTCCTGCTGTCCGGGAGTTACCGGTATGCTTGCGGAATCTGATGCTTCTAGCCTCACTTCAGCGGTTGCAAAATCTCCATCATAGTAGCGGAACCTATCGCTGTAGCCATCGGCGTCTGTAACACTAACTACTCTTCCAAGGTCAGTATCTAGCTCACTTGCTGTCCGCTCAGCTGCAGATTTTGCATCCTCAATAGCTGCTGTGCGGGCGCGTGACTCCAGCTCTTTCAGGGCTTCTCTACTGAAATCTGGCCTAGCAGTTAGCTGTCCAGTTGCGTCGCTACTGACGAGGTACTGCTGGACTTTTTCAGCCTGGTCCTTATCCTTTGCACTAATCTGTATATATAGGCTACCTCTATGTTGGTCTTCGGACTCGTCGAACCAATAGTAGTCAAAATTGTTGGCGTTAATTTCTATCTGCTTCTGTTCTAACCCTATCTGGAGTAGGGCGTCATTAATCTCGGTCGATTTATCAGCTACCTGCTCGTTTACTTCTGATTCTGATGCAGCTGTCACTTCGTATCTAGGGCTAAAGCTGAACTCATCAGGCTCGCCATCTATTACAGAAGATCCTGTCACCGAAATCTGGCGCTTGTCAGACTTTTCGTTCTCGCTCCAAGGGCTCCACATTAATAATGTAAACACATTCAGTAGAATCAACACGAGCAGCAGCAGCCTAAGGTCTAGGCTGATTGAGTTACTTTTCGAGGCCATACTACGGAGTCTCCGTTTGTCCTGCCCCTGTTGTGCCATCCTGAGTCGCGTCGGCACCCGTATCAGTACCTTCTGTGCTCGTTGAAGTGTCAGTAGCTTCCTGCTGGTTAATGTTCTGCGTATTGATTATTGGTGCAATGTTAACTATTTGATTATCTTTCTCCCTGTAGACAATTGCCCTCGATGGGAAGAGAATTAAGTAGTCACCCTCTGCGGCATTCTTATAGAAATCAGGGTTACTACTCTGTAGAACTGACGGGTCATCGATTCGTGCGACTGTCGGGTTTTCTTCATTAAATAAGATTATCTTTTGAAGTCCGGCTAGCACACGGTCAGATTCTTCCTGGTTGCGCTGCTGTATCT
>JBCCHY010000012.1:0-22203 GCA_039028495.1 Patescibacteria group bacterium | reverse complement strand
GACATGTATACCCTTGTGTACTATAATACCTTTATGGCAGTTTGCCATACTTAACAATTTAGCGTGTGATTAAGATAAGATTGACGGATCTTAGCAGACTCACAACCAATATTGGCTTATTACACGCTAAATTACACTAAAAATAACTAGCGTAGCTTTATTTTACTTCGGTAATTACGACTGAGGTGAAACGAATCTGCGAACGTATTGCAGTACTATCTGCGGAAATGGAGTTTCACTATGTTGTTTGAGCGCCTGGCGCCCAATCGACCCAAAGCCCCAAAATATGGGCAGCCAAATACAATAGCCAACAAAAATGATCTGGTACACGCAGGTGTAGATATGCTGTACCTGCGTAATGAAATAGCACAGAAAGAGCGCCTAGGCATGCGAATACGCGCCTATGGTTACGACCTGCACCGTGATCTTTCATATATAGCCGATACCTTGGACCAACATGGCGGTGGCGAAACAGAAATCGAAAAAGCCTTTATAGATCACGTAGCCCTGCAGTACTCAGAAATACTAGTTAGAATACATGCAGACTATGCGAACAGGTCTGTAGTAGAACGGAGTCGTGAATATGTAACCAGGCATAGATGGGCGAGTTTATCTGGTGCTGCCGCGGTCGGAGCAGCCGGAATACTGGTCCTAAAAGGTTCTGAAAATGCAGCCGAGCTATTAGTTGGCGGCGTGCTCTTCAATCCAGCTGTTGTTGCTGTCAAGCATCTAGTAGATACAGGCATAGACAAAGTGAGAGATGATGGCATCAGGCTGCTAAAGCCACTATCTAAGAAAAAGGCACAGCAAGTCAATAACCCTAATGTTGAGTGTCAAAAAGCCCGCCGCATTACTAGGTACAGATTGGATCTGGATACAGAGCTGCTAGAGCTTAGAAAACGCCTTGCACTAACAACTGTCGAGCACCCAGTTAGTAAGACTCAGCTGGATGAGCTGGTAGAGCACTTTGTGAGTGCCATGCATGCACACTTTGGTCTACGCTACATTCCAAAAGAGGTTACAGAAGAAGACAAAGAGATTATTGATATAGTAACCGATCGTCTAGACCCGGACAGAGTAGCCGACATTGCGGAAAAGGCAGTCAAGAGATTAATAGCTCGTTAAGCTACCAGAGGGAAGCTAGGTGTGGCACGATACTGGCTACCACTCACAACCAAGATCTCTGCACCTCCCTCTTGCGCCAGCTCCAAAAAATCCGGCGAAACTATACAGGCAGTAGCAAGCATATCTGCATCTCTAGCGGTTTTAGCAAATACGCTGAGCTGGTCTATATCTCCGCTATAGCTCTGCCCGTCGGAGGTTACTAGGTGGTTATTGTCGCCCCATGACCTTATGAGTGGTGAGGACGAAGCAAGTGCACCACTAGATATATGGGCGTCAGCAAACTTTTGGCCTGCATCACCTGGCATCATCAGCGGTATCATAACCACATCAGATGACGTCAGCCGGATGTCCCCGCCCCCGTTTACTAGTACGTAATCTGCACCACAGCCTATCAGATAGTCATGGAGGTTATCGATCAACCAACCCTTACCAAATCCGCCAAAGTCTAGATTAACCTCGTCTCCTATTTTAATTAGACCATCAGATAGCTCAAGCGAGTTGGTCCAGCCCGCAACCAACCTCCCTTTATTCAGCTTGCCATAACCACGGCTTGCAAGGGCACTTCCTGCAGTGATGTTGAACAGCCCGGCGGTCTGGGTATAGGCATCAGCCGCGAACTGCATCATATCGACCATTTCTTTTGGTGGGTCATGTAGTTGTTTATTACTGTTAAGTCTCGATAGCAGCGAGTCGTCTAAAAACCGGCTGTAGCGCTGCTCAAAATCACGGGCAAGCAGCTCACATTCGTCTACAAACTCCTGATCCACATCAGAATCTATATGCCAGACTGTACCTAGCGCCTCAAACGATATTGAAGCCACTCTAGCTCTGATCGACTATTGCATCAGCCCTAATATCCTCTAGGGCGTTGTTGAACGCAGCTGTGGTCAATGATGCGCCAGCTAGCTTGTTGATCTCTGCATTGCCAATCTCCTGACCGATGACGGCATCAGCTATGGCGTCAATGAATCCTGCCTGTATTTGTTCAGATGTCGGCGTACCTGCTTCGCCCTCAACACTGACTGCAGTAATCTGACTGTCACTAACAGTTACGTCTACCTCTATCGATTCTGCTCCACCTGGTGATGTGTAGGGGGCAGCTACCGAGTATGTACCATCTGCATATTCAACAGTCGTCTGTGGTGCGGAGTCAGACAACTCACTGGTCTCTGATGCTGTGTTGTTGTCAGAAACCGACTGCGACGACGTAGTCGCTGTGCTTGCAGTATCGGTGTCATCTCCCAGCTGAGTGGCAGCCAGATATACCCCGATGATTAAAACTGCGCTGATAATTAGTACTCCAGCTATCTTTGGTGTGTTTGCGTTCATATTAACCCCTCTTAACCTTTACTTAGTTTACCTATGTCTGTGCTTCATTGCGTACGGCCTGCAGCAGATCGTTAAATGCACTACTAGTTAGTGAAGCTCCTCCTAATCTAGAGATGTCTGCTTCGTCTAGGCTTTTCCCTTCTACTTCGCCGACGATTAGCGGATCAAACTTATCCTGATGCTCCACCGACTCATTATTGGTTGCAACCGTATCAACCACAATCGAAGAAATTACATCGTCCTTCAGACTAAGCTCGATAGAAATCTCATCTGTGTGGCCTTCAGGAACTCTATAGGTCTTTGTCGCACTGTATGTGCCATCGGCATATTTTATGACAGTATTTGTAGGAACATTAGCCTGGTCTGGTTGGCTACTCGTGCTCGCCGTGTCTACTGCAACCGGATCATCACCAAGTGTAGCTACAGCTAAGTAAACACCCAGTATAAGAGCAGCGCTTATGACGAGAGCTCCGGCTGCTTTTGTGGTTGTTTGATTCATTTGTGGGCTAATCCTCTTTCGTACCTACACACTATTTTTTCTAACTGAGAAGTTCCTGAGAGGCACAGTGACAACAATGAGTGCAGCGGCACTCAGACAAACCCTCCCGAACCCTGCACCACTGAATGCTAGCAAAGCGCCAGAGACTAAGGTGCCAACTAGCGATGCGCTAAAGAACCCTGCTGTACTTTTTATAAGCCTACTACTTGTTAGCTCAGCGGCTGACCCAACTATAACCATAAGTCCTGCAGCTATGTGTAGCACTAAAAAGATATCGTACATATGTACTATTCTAGCAGGTATTCAGCTGACTCTCAGAAAACCCGTGATAGACTGACATAGTCATGAGATACATACTAATAGCGCTCTTGTTAATGATTGTTGGTGCAGGTATTTTTGTTGCGCGAAGTGGTGAAGACGAAACACAAACTGCGTCACGCACAAGCACGAGTACGACGGCACCTACCAGCACCCAGGCAACTGCGACAGAACCAACTACAGAAACGCTGGACCAGGCTAGTACCGCGGAGGAAACCGACGAAACTGACACTGGCAACAACAATCAATCTGATGCAGCCAACTCAGAACCAGCTAGCAGCGGGCAGTATACCGACTACTACGATGGTGCCATCTCGGCGACTTCGGGTAATAAAATACTGTTTTTCCACGCTGACTGGTGTCCACAGTGCCGCCGTCTAGAGAACGACATTCTGAGCTCCACCATCCCGGCAGATACAACTATATTCAAAGTCGACTACGATGAGGAGTCTGCACTAAAGGACAAATACGGTGTGCGTAACCAGACCACCACAGTACTTGTCGGCGATAACGGCGAACTGCTCAAAACCTACGGCGCCTACGCCAACCCTAGCTTCGACGCGGTTATATCGAACCTTCTCTAGCCTCAGCGCTTGTGTTTCGGAAAATTAGCTTTTTGTTATAAAGTTAGGCGAACTATGAGTGTTGTAGAACAAAATCATGAGCTTATTAGATCCGCTATTGAGCTTTATGACCCCAGCGATACTGCCGCAGACCACCTACGACCCCATCAAAGAGTAGCTATTGATGCTTTCAGACAAGCTGGAAGAGAAGTCACTGTAGACATGTTTGCTGAAGGCACAGGGATAGCCATGGTTGACCCTACTGGGTCAGGTAAAACAGTTGTGGCTGCAGAAATCATGAGAATGATGCAAAGATCTACTAGGGAACAGGGTCGTGAAACACTTGATGCTTTGATGCTCACACCAAGAACATCAATACGCGAACAAGCAGGCGGTGCAACCGGAGGAGGATTCAGCTTCACACCAAGTCTCAGCATCGCAGAGCACCAGCCGCATAAACACACACCAGCTGACGTTACATTGATGATGTACCAATCACTACCAGGAGCAATAGAGCGTGGACAAATTGACCAAATAAGACCTACTGTAACTGTCTGTGATGAGATGCACCATGTTATCGATAAAAGTGCGGCGTGGGGCGGACTAGTCAGACTTATAAACCCAGGCAATTTACTCGTTGGTTTTTCTGCCACTCCGGCCTATACAGATATGTTTCATGTATTTGATATGTTCCCGGTTAGGGGTATCGAGAGATCTATAACTGATGGCATTGAAGGAGGGTTTATATCTGATGTCGAAGGATTCCTCTACCCAGCTCATACCGTGATCCAAGCATCCAGTAGCGGTGAGGATATCGGTCAAACAAGCTTGTTCAACCAACTAATGAGTGCCGAAAACCCTGATAACCTAACAGCCGCAAGAATTGTCCAGGCAGAAGTTGAAAACGGTGGGCGGGGAATAGTATTTTGCGCCCGTGGAGGAAACAGAGCTCACTCTAAGTTAATGACGAAAATTATCAGTGAACTAGAAGTCACAGGCGAAGACGGGCAAACTAGAAAAATTCGCTGCAGGCATGTTGATGGGGAAACACCAAATCTGGTAGACATCATTCATCAGCTAAATACTGATGGGCTTGATGTTGTGACAGGCGTAGACGTACTAACAGAGGGTCTTGACTGCCCAAACATAAGCTTTGGTGTTCAGATGAGGGCGATTGGCTCAGTTGTTTTTGCAGAACAGGCTTTGGGCAGGCTGCTTCGTAAAGTCCCTGGTAAGATAGCCCACTACCACGAGCTCCTATACCGTGTTGAGGGCAGCAGGAGGCCGCAGATAACGCATAGGGACATACTTCTTAATCAAAGAGAGGGTAAGGGGTACCGCCCACTGGCTCCTGTTAAAAAGAGTTACCCTACAGCTAGGTCAGGAGCCAAAAAGACCGCTTCGGTTCCAGGTAATATCCAAGAGCTAGTTAAGGCTATTGACCCGGCAGCAATTGAAGATATTCGTATAGCATATGGCCACGAATCAATCCCCTACTCATGGCGCCCAGTCTCACTGGCGGCACGGATGCTCGGGATTGAAGAAGCTCAGTTACACTCAATGATTGATGAGCACAACATCGTAACTGCAAGCGAGAGGAATGGCGATCGAACTATTCAATTTATCTCACCAGACTCAATGCAGATCTTAATTGATGGTTCTGAGATAAAGAAAGCACGAGCTACAGATATAACCTTCGGGCAGCTTTACGAAGAGCTACGAAAAAATCCTGCATACTCACGGCTAACTAGGTCGGAGCTAAATGCACAGCTGAAAGCTTCCGGGGTGTCTTCACGGCCTAGGCTCCTTGATGGCCATGTGCGACAAATGTACACCGAAGGTGCGATTAATAAAGTCTTCGGCGGCATACCGGTCAAGCGTCAAAGGAGGAAAGCTAGCCCGAGAAAAGCTGCATCAAAAAGAAAATCATCTCTTCATAACACAAACAAAGCCGTAGAGACGAACACATACGATAAGGTAGAAAATTACCAAACACTTCTAAGCTGGGCTAGACAAACTCTTGTAAGAGGTGATGAGCTAAAGAGACTGAGGCCTGGCGCTCAGCGCGTAATCCATGCACGACAAGTTAAGATTATGGAATTTATGAAACTGAGTAAGGACGATAGACCAAAAACTCCAGCCGGCCTAAGGGCCCGAAAAACTGAGTCTGGCTTCAACCCAACGGACTATATGCGAGATATTATGAACGCAAGAGGCATGACAGATCTGCAATTCCTGAGCTTACTTGCAGAGGTTAAACGCATGACTGACTTAAATGAAAGGGTCAGACAGTAACCATTGGGTAGATCTAGTCTACAGCAGATCTTTGCGGTAAAATAACCGCTACATTCGGAGATCGTCTTAGGCAAGCACACCAGGTTCTAGCACTGACGCTAGGGCTAGTTGCCAGACCAGAAGCTGATCTCCGTTACAAATCCGTATTCGGAGATCGTCTAATGGTAGGACACCAGTTTCTGGCACTGGCAATCTAGGTTCGATCCCTAGTCTCCGAGCCAAATCTAAGGAGCCGACTTTTATGGTCGGTTCTTTAGATTTTGTAGAGACGACGGGATCGAACCCCTGGGTCGGAAACTGCCAGTGGCAGTTGACGTTTTCCTTGCTTGGCCGACGAGCATTTTTAACCCAGTGGGTTGAAAATGTTGCCGAGGAGCTATATATACTTACTCCCTAGTCTCCGAGCCAAGTTATGGCCCGCCTATTTGGCGGGTTTTAACTTGGCTGCTGTGACCAGGCAGACGAACCTAGGTAGCCCGTAGGGCTAGGTTACGAAGACAAGTGAAATGAGAAGAAAGCACAAATCTATGATTTGTATTTTCTTCGAATGAGCGCAGACGCCTGGAGCTTGTCTCTAGATCCCTAGTCTCCAATTAAGCACTGACATAAGCTCATGCTTTGTTGATCAATAGGCTAACTGTAGTATCTATCCATGAGTTTAGTGCAATCAAAAGGGATAAATCGCTTTAATGACGATTCAATAAGAGCTTACCGTGAGGCTACATTTAATATGACCGAGGAAATACGTAGGCTATGGTCTCAAGATGATCATCTCGAGCTTCATAGCGTTACTGAAACAAGTGGCTTCTACGACCCTTCTCTACCTACATATGCTTTCTATTATCACAGATCTTTGCTGGCAAATACCGCATTGATGTATGCGAACGCGCTGAGAGCCGCGAATGGGGACAAGCAAATAAACATCATAGCGCTTATAGCTGGCGTTGCTTCTGAAACAGTAAGCTCAGATACTGGCAGAGTGATAGTAAATACAGGTGTGTCCATCGACGATTCCGCAGGTAGGCTTGTAAGTTTTTACTCAGACGAAGGTATACCGGTAGACCTTATTGATCATATATCTTCACCTCATCCTCCCTATTCGGGCACAAGAGAGGCCCTGGGCGCTCTTGGCACATTGACACTAGCCCCTTTCTATTTATACCCCGACCTGCAGTCTTCATGGCGGTATGCAAATATATTTCAAGATGCCAAACATGTAAGCATTCCTTGGACGATTCCGCTACTAGAGCCAGCGAAAGAATCTGCAGAAGAGATACTCGATCTTAGCGGCAATTACGATAGGATCGTGCTGAAACCAGAATATGGAGAGAGAGGTAATGGCATAGACATCTTGAACCGTAGATCCCTAACGCAGGACACTCTTGCAAAGTTGCTGAGAAAAAGAGCCAATAAATATGGCGCAATGGTTGTTCAGCAGTACATATGCCCCTTAAGCATAGATACTGAGGGGACTCAATGGAATGCGCGTGCTATCGGATTTGATGGTTATCATGCGGGTACGATTAGGTATAAAGCCTCCAGCGACAAAGAATTAACTGCGATAAATTTTGCCCAAGGCGCAGAAGATATGTACACACCAGACTTTGTTAGAGATAGAACACTTGGCGACGATGTGCTGCTATCTATCAGTAGAGCTGCTGAGGGGGCAGACAGTAGGTTAGCAACACACAATAACGGCATTGCAGTACCAGTGGGCTATGATCTAATAGTTGACGAGGATAAACGTGCTTGGATTATTGAAGCCAACCTAGGTAACTTTGCATCTCTTGAAGTACTAGGCGAAAGATATACGCCTGAGATGCTAGGCAACGTGTCTAGCTTTTTAGATGCTCTAATTAAGTCTGTAGAGGCACATGCCTATCAAAGTCAGGTAGAGGCTGGAGAAGATAAATACTGCATTCTGGACCCTATTGGTGCGGCAGAAGCAGAGCTATTTTCGATATATATCGCGTCTTATCAAGGTGACTATGACCGCAACGCCCTAAAACAGCAGGTGCGAGAACTCTTTGGGAAATTAGATGATGTATGCAGACTTGCAAAAACAGGTAACGAGCCCGCCATCGGGTTACTATATTCACTTATCAAGTTACATAGTCATGGTATACCCCTGAATGGTGCTCAGATAAAAAAGTTGCGTACTTATAAAAATTCTTTGCCTATGCTGGGCGAGTTGAAGGTCTGACCTTAAAACTCTACTGCTTGCGCATAAGCTTGATATTCATTTAATGTATGACTATGAGCTATAGCAGCAATGAACCAAAAGCCTTTCTCGTAGGGCGTGAAGGCCCCGTTATATCTTTTGATGAAGAAGTGGACTCAGAAAAAGAAGAGAGTAGGCAGGCTGCAGTAGATTTCTTTCGTGGTAACGCAGATAGGATGAAACATTTTGCTGACAGGGTTGACGAAAGAGGTATGGCACCCTCAGAGGTCGTAGTAACCTGTCTAGATGTTGACGATCCAGTTGGTGGTATTCTGGCAGAAATACTTATGCCTAGTCACGACTGGCAGCCCTACAGGGACTTAGGGCAAATTCCTGTAGCTAGGGGTATAGCTTATCGTGAAGGTATTTCAGACTTTTTAGCAGATACAGGCTATACGTATGCCGCATCAGCATTTGAACAAACACAAGGGCTCGCCTTTCTTGTTATACACTCTGGTGCAGTTCTTGTGCTTGAAGCTGATTTTGAGTAGTTCGAACTACGTCCACTACCGCGAGCTAGCTTTTATAGTTGGTTTTTATATCTTGTAGAGACTAAGGGTAATGTTGTCGAGTAGCAATATATACCTACTCCCTAGCCTCCTGTTAGATGTATGAGATAATCAAACAGAATGAAAAATATCCTCATCCTCAGCGCCAATCCTAACGCAAATAGCTTTAACCATAGCTTAGCTACGGCTTATGCTGATTCAGCTAAGGCCGCCGGTCATGAGGCTAAGCTCATTCGCACAACAGACCTCAATTATCAGTACGACCTAGTTCCAGGTCTGGAGCTAGAGCCGGATCTACTAAAGCTGCAAGATCAAATACACGATGCAGATCATGTCGTAGTCGTCATGCCAGTGTGGTGGTACGGGCCACCAGCCAACCTCAAGGCACTGTTTGACCGGCTACTTACACCTGGTTTTGCCTACAAGTACCCACACCCTTGGAAACCACTCAGGCCATTCCTCCCGCGTAGGCTACTAAAGGGCCGCTCCGTAAGAATTATTACTACCCAAGACTCATACCGACCAGTGGCCTGGGCCATGGCAATGCCTATTGGCTGGTCGATGAGAATAGCAACATTCTGGTATGTAGGTTTTTGGCCTGTACGTCACACTAGGTTCACTAGAGTCCGTTTCGCTGACGAGGACAAACGATCTAAATGGATGTCAAAGGTAGCTAGACTCGGGTCAAAAGCCAAATAAAAGCACTCTTGTAGCTAGTAGCTCAGATCAGCATAGCCGAATCCAACGCCGAAGGCCCTGCACCAGATGACAACTGAACCGAACTCTTGATAGTCCTCGGGTAGGCTATACGCTTGTGCACCAGCCTGTGCGTGTAGGTCTCCGAGTGAGACGAAATCACCTAGATCGTCGCCACTAGCAGTGCGATTCTTTGAGAGGTAGACGACCAGGTCAGGGCCGCTGCGTACGTCGAACTCCTCATCCAGCAGGAGTACTGGACCATTATCTGTGGAGTAAACTTCAGCCATACCTGACGCCGTGTGGAATGCATCCGCATCTACGAATTCGCCGGACCCAACCATCTGGCCATTAAGATCGAGCATCATCTTGTCTATTACTCCAGCAATAGATTCATCTTGGGCTACCTTTTCAGTCCGTGCATCAGCCAGGAAATTACGCCCTACATACAGTCCGCCAGCAAGTAGAATCACGCCACCAAGTACCAGGAGCAATGCTTTCGTTTGTTTAGTCATCTTAGCCATAGACTAAATTATACAGCAGCACGGAGGTTCTTGAGGTGTAAGCTACTTAATTTCATCATAAGACTCCTTCCGGCATGCTAACATTAACTCAAAGCAGGAGAATATAATGGGATCTAACAATACAAATTCTATGGGCTCAAAAAAACTACTTACACTCGTATTACCCCTACTGGTGATCATTGGCGTGATCGTTGCTTTTATGTCCCTAAACAACACAGTCAGTAAAGAAGACCTACAAGCTTCACTGAATAAACTTAACGAGGTTGCGGAGCTAGAGGAAAAAGAGCCAGCTACAAGCCCACAAGACATCGCAAGTGCCAAAACAGCTCAAGCAGAATTCAGGATAATCTTAGATAACTGGGACAAAGCTAATGGTGAACTACTTGAGACCAATGGTCTAGACCACAAAGATGTTGAAGATGCCTACGAAGCGTACGAAGCCGCTTCTGAGAACCACAAGCAATTTGGCGAAGATATCCATGATTCCGTTGTAGCAGTAGGTGCTTTTGTTGAGTGCGCAGAGGTTCTGTCATCTGTCGATCAAGAAAGCGTTGCTGCCGCCCTAGTTGCACCAGCAACTGAGTGTAAACAAAGTATCGCAGAGGTTGGCGCAGTCCCTATAGACGCTTACCAACAGCTACTTACCGCCACGACAGAGGTTATGGATGCGACAATAGCCTTTGCAAATGACAATGACGCAGCAGCATTCGACGCAGCAGCTACTAAGTATCAGGAAGCTACCACTACAATATTCTCCGAAGACCCTACTGAAGAACAGAATGATAAGTACGATCAAGCCGTCGACGAACTAAAGAGCGCACTCGAAGCAGCTGTAGCAAATAGCTGAGACAGCTACCTAGAAAAAAGATGCCCAAGCTCGCTATCACCACAACAGTGAAGATAGCCCTGCTTGTGGCGGTTTTCGCGATATTCCTGATCGCTGCTGTTAACTACCAGGCGTCAACAGAGGACGACTCAAAAGCCGTATACAGATCTATACGTAATCTGATTACATCAGAGCAGCTAGTAGGTACTAGCTCATTCGACTCCAATATGGGCAGCCTGGAGTATTTTTACTGGCTTAACACAGAACATGACAGCAACAGCCCTTTTGGTGGACAGATAAAAATCAGCATTAACGATACGGGGATAGACGCCTACTCGGACGTCAGCTGGTGCTACGTGGGCGGCGACGTACACGCTAGCTACAACGCAGTCTCTATGTATATCGAAAGTGATGCTCCATTCGAACCAGACTACAGCCCAATATTAAATAGACAACTAAAGCTATTTGAGAAAGGCAAGGAAGCTACAGAGACATTCTCTGCTTCAAGCTCCCAAAGCGCGGCAAGTAAGATTGAATCGGTCTATCCTGCGGTGTTTCGGAGCTTCCCTGTCGGACTTGGCCTTGACACTTCATCGGAGCAAGAACTATCAGAAATCTATACAATCACCTCGTCCGATGTCATCATCAGGGACGACGTGCCACTCCACAGGTACACCCTGGAGATAGATAATAAAGCGCTGAATGGCCTACGGCTCAAACTAGTACAAGAACTCGAGCTCGATAATCACTTCTATACTGTCTTTGAAAACCCTTTAAATACACATCAAATACGAATAGTCGTCGATAAAGAATCAGAAAAAATCATTGAATTTACAGACAGCTTCAATGAATGGAACGCTCTGGAGTATAACCTAACACCAGGAGCTGATAACTACGTATGTTCAGAAGAGCTGGACTTTACAGAAGGCGAGTTTGACCAAACTGTAGAAAGCATACTAGAAGCTTCTTAAAGCTTACTTAGCATTAGTGAGCTTTAAGTTTCGGGAGGCAGCTTATTGGGTACTCCCGATGTAGGCCATAAGTGGTGTGGATGGCTTGTCGGCCATGGCGTAGGCTGTGGAGCGCAAATGACCCTCGATTACTTCTAGGGCTATCTGCTTGCCATCCAACACATGGTCTATTAGCACTATGGGGTTGAGTTCCGTTCCCTGCTCTATCTGCTTAGCTAGTTCAAAGAATGAATCCATCGGCGCCCGGTCATCTACTAGACCATCCTTAATATTGTCAGCCGCCCGACCCACTAGACGTGTATAGCCACTGAGTTTCTTCCAGTGTTGCCAATCAGTGTATATCAGTTCGCGCACGTCGGCTTGATCGAGCTCTACTAGGTTCCATTCTCTATTCTGTAGGGCATCCCAAAACTGCCCCCTGTACTCGCGGAGTACCCGAGCACGTGCTTTGTTCTCGTCATAGTTTTTTAGATTCGGCTTGGTTACAAGTGACAGTTTATGCCCATGTTTTTTTACCGCACTTTTGAGCTCACTAGAAAATCTAGAAGACCCAAGTTCAGCTAGTAACCACGTCTGGATCAGCTCTGCCTGGGTTATAGGCCGAGTTACTCTCACTGTCGTGATGTTCTCGATTGGCGTCTGATCCAGGTTGAGACCGCGTATAGAACGGGTAGCAGCAACAGAGCTAATACTAACGATAGCGTTGCAATGTAGCCAGTACTAAGTAGTCCTACACCCAATATAGCGGCTGCACACAGCAGAGTTACTTTGCTTGCCATATGAGTTAGATCCTCGATACTTCTATCTGTCTGTTGGACAACCTGGAGTAGCACAGCGACGATGCTAACACTGGCAGCAACAGAACCGACAAACAGCCAACGGGTGACACTGTCAAGCGCAACATCATTATGCACGACCATCTCTCTTAGGATGGCTCCGCTGGCGGCAATCCCGAGGACAAGCGGTATGTGCAGATACGAAAACATCTGGTTGTTCCAAAAGCCCTCTTTTGTAGTTCTTCTCGATAAAAAGTCAAAGTACAGCCACCAGATACCAACAGCTATCAATATACCCAGACCTCCGATCAGTCCGTTGCGTAGATTAAACTCGTCCAAATAGTTGACTCCGTTTATGGCCGAGACGATAACTTCTCCTAGCGCTACTATCGTGATCAGCCCAAAGCGCTCGATAGAATCAAGCGACAGTCTAGAAGCCTCAATGGCCTGCTCCCGCGCGCGGCCGCTTAGATACGTAATTAGGGGCATTAACATACTGCCAAATACAACTACCGCCCAGATATACTGGTTCGTTGGGGCGTCCATGCCTACCGTCGCGAACATAGCTACAGCTGATAGCACATATACTACAGAAAATGGCGTAGACGCAGCCCTATGTGCTGGGTCGTGATAGCCGGTTCTGAACCATAGTGCGGCAAAAAAGAGCTGAAACAGCCCAAAAGTTATTGCAAATCCGTCTGCCCCGCCGCTAAACATGTCGGTTATAAAGACGGTCATTGCCCCCATAAGCAACATCTGCGTAAAAGTAAACACACGCATACTAATGTCATTTGTCCCGTGCAGACTATGATAAAACATCCCGTTCATCCAGGCCCACATAACAAATACCCCCATGAACAAGAACTCGCCCAGTCCAGCCCATGACAAGTGATGCCCGAGATAATGTGCGATCTCCGCCAAAATGACGACATAAACTAGGTCATAAAATAGCTCTAGGAACGTCACCTCACGCTCATCATGCATCTGCTCTGTGGGTAGTGGTTTCTGCCACCAGAGCCGAAATGTCTTGCGGTAGTTGGGTAAGCTAGCCATACAGTTTAATCCTCCAAAAATTCTCCCAATTATACCATCCGTATCAGCTTGCCCCACGTGATATACTGAGCATATATTTATTCTTTTTGGGAGAAACTATGAGTAGGGTACTAAAACTTATCAGCATAACGTTATTTGCGTCAGTTTTGATTGCAGGTCCCATTTATGCAATCACAAAAGCTAACGATTATGTAACAGTCAGGGCAGACGAGGTCATCGATGATGATCTATACGTAGCTGGCCAAGAGGTCACTATAGAAGGAGTTGTCAACGGTGACGTCTACGCGGCTGCAGAGCGCATCAATGTAACTGGCACCGTAAATGGTGACGTGATAGGGATCGCCCAGAACATAGACGTTTCGGGTGTTGTACGCGACGACGTGCGTGTAGCAGGTGAAACAATAAACATAACTGGTGCTGAAATCGGTGACAGCTTAACCGCAGCTAGTAGTAGCTTAACGATCGACCGTGAGTCCAGCGTCGGTGGTGGATTGGCGTACGGCGGAGAGAACCTGACTATCGCAGGCTCTATAGGTAGAGGTGTTGTTAGTGGATCAGAGACCACTAGAGTCGACGGGCCAGTAGGCAGAAGTGTTGAAGTCAGTGCTTCAAATGTTGTGATTGATGAAAGCGCAGTGATTCAGGGAAATCTAAACTACGACTCTGCCCAAGAGGCAGACATAAAGGGCCAGGTACTAGGCAGCATCACTCGCCAAGAACGAGATATGAAGAGCGACGGGCTACTACAGTCGTTTGTACTCTGGTACAACCTGTGGGCATACGCAGGTGCTCTGATAGTTGCACTTGCCATGCTGCTACTGTTCCCTATGATCTTTAAAAAAGCTCACAAAAACCTAATGGACAAACCTACAGGTGTTCTAGGCCGCGGTGCATTATTCCTACTAGCACTATTGCCGCTGTCAGGCATCCTAGCTGCGACCATTATTGGTATCCCACTAGCTCTGGTATCCATCATGCTCTGGCTACTCGCAATATATTTTGCCAAATTCTTTGTCGGTTACTCATTAGGCCATACACTGCTATCTAAGGTCAGAAAGCAAAAAGACAAAAAGACAGCTACGTACGCTGCGATTGTAGTCGGGCTGTCACTGTACTACTTACTACGCATGATCCCGACGTTCGGTACACTTGTTAGATTCCTAACCACGATTGCTGGTATAGGCATGATGCTCAGTCTCTACAATAGGCCAGCAAAAGCTAAATCCAAGAAGTAAGCTTGTGCTTGCCGTCCCTCAGGGTATTCTGTATTTTCTATAGAAATAAGGAGTTAGAATGAAGTTACTAGAAGGTAAAAATGTAATCGTCACCGGAGTGATGACTAAAGACTCAATTGCCTACCACGCTGCACAGGCTATTATCGAGCACGGAGGGACAGTGGCTCTTACTAGTTTTGGAAGAGCAGCGAAATTAACAGATAGAGCATCACGGTCATTGGATGGCAATCAACAGATTCTTGAATTTGACGCCACACACCCTGAAGCTGCAGCAAATTTAACAAAAGAAATTAGAGCAATTGGCTGGGATGAAGTACACGGTGCAGTTCACTCAATAGGTTTCACCCCTCAATCAACTCTAGGTCCAGATACCTTTATGTCTGCTACATGGCACGGTGAGAAAACATCCGACGATATAGATAATACGGACGGAGGGATAGCCGCAGGTATACAGACTTCAGCCGTGTCATTACAAGTACTGGCTAACGCCGTATCGCCACTAATGAAAGAAGGTGCCTCAATAGTAGGTTATGACTTTGACGCAACTGTCGCTTGGCCTGTCTACTCATGGATGAATGTTGCAAAGGCTGCCTTAGAGGCTGTTAATAGAAACTTAGCTTTGGAGCTCGGTACGAAGGGTATTAGGTCCAATCTTATCTCGGCTGGACCGCTTAGAACTACTGCTGCCACCAAAATCGAAGGCTTTAGCGAGCTTGCGGATGGTTGGTCAGATAAAGCGCCACTTGGATGGGACTTGAAGGGTCAAGCATCGGTTGGAAAAACAACTGTTGCGCTATTGTCTGACTTAATAGATGCAACAAGTGGTGAGATCATACACGTTGACGGCGGCTACCACGCGGTGGGGGCTTAACTGTCAGATATAGACAGTCTCAGACATGAAATAGCTGAGCACCCAAGTAATGCCTGGGCTCTCAACAAGGGCTGGCGGCCTCTATTCAGGGCTCACCCTAGCGCACAAGTAGTCATCATAGGACAAGCCCCAGGCACGAAAGCCCAGGAGAGCATGATTCCGTGGGGTGACAAAAGCGGCGAAAAACTGCGTGAGTGGCTGGGTGTCAGTGACGATGAGTTCTATGATGAAAAAATCATCTCACTACTGCCCATGGACTTCTACTACCCAGGCAAGGGTAAAAGTGGCGACCTACCACCCAGAAAAGATTTCGCTGGCGTGTGGCACCCGCGGATTCTCATGCAAATGCCAAATGTAAAACTGATCATACTCGTAGGTCAATATGCTCAGAAGTACTATTTAGGCGAAGCCGCCAAACGAAACCTGACAGAGACGGTTAGAACGTATGGAGACTATTTACCTGAGTATTTCCCAATAGTTCATCCATCACCACTTAACTTCCGCTGGTTCAAGAAAAACCCATGGTTCGAGAACGAAGTAATACCCGAGCTACAAGCTCAGCTAAGCAATGTACTGGACTAACGTCGTATAATGAATGTGTAAAGGTTAAGAGGAGTTGATCAATGGCAGCAAAAAAGAAAACTACAGAAGACGAAATCAAAGACATGGTCGCTAAAGTGGTAGCGATGTGTAATGACGAGTCAGATAACAAGAAATCCAAATCTAAATCATCTAGCAGTCACGGAGGCAGCGGTCTGTATTTTGTCGGCTTTATCGGTGCCCTAATCTACTGGATGCAGTATGCGGACGGTTTTGGATCTGTACTGACAGGTGTCTTAAAGGCTCTCGTCTGGCCAGCCTACATCGTCTACAAACTACTCGAAGGCTTCTACGGCGTCGTTTAGGGTTTGAGACTATTGACTAGTTTTATTTTTGAATAGCCTCGAAGCGAGCGGGATAGCTAAGGCTAGTAGCAATACACACCAGAGGACTGCCTTCCAGGCGTGATCGCCTACAGGTTGACCCAGTATAAGTGCCCGCACCGCTTCGACAACCTCAGTAATTGGTTGATTCTCGGCAAAATAGCGCAGGTATTTACCCATGCCATCGGTAGGAGTAAACGCACTAGAAGCAAATGTGAGCGGGAAGATGATCACAAATGTTAACCATTGTACTGCCTCAACACTCCGAGCAAGTACTCCAATAATTGCTGATAGCCACGAGAACGTGAATGTAAACAGTAGCAGCAATCCAACTATACCAAACCACCCTGCTAGTCCGGCCTCTGGTCTAAATCCTATGGCTAAGCCGGCTACTATCATGACTACTGTTGAGATAGTATTTCTGAATATGTCGGATACAACATGACCATTGAGCACTGCGAGATTAGCCATCGGCAGTGAGCGGAATCTATCAACAATGCCCTTTTTGAGATCAGTTGTGACCGCAATTGCCGTCGTACTAGACCCAAAGGCGACGGTTTGGACAATGATGCCTGCCATCAGGAAATTAACATATGTCACGCCCTCTGGTAGGGCTTGCTCAATAGACCCACCAAACACTGAAGCAAATAGCACCAAGAACATAATTGGTGAAAAAAACGCTCCAAGCAATTGATCAAGATTACGGATGATATGGGTCGTACTACGCTTGATCATTAACCACGAATCAACTGCTAGATCCATGAGCGGCCCGCGCTCTACGTACTCTAGTTTGGCCATTACTTACCACCCTTGTCAGTTATATTGAGGAAAACATCGTCTAGTGTTGGCTTGGCAATCTCCATCGAGGCAATTGACACGTTAGCATCGTCCAGCTTTTTCAATACCGCTCCGACGTCTTGGCCACTACCCTTGATCATAATAGTCAACTGCCTTTGCTCCTGGTCAAGGTCTGATACCTTGCGGCCTAGTGCTATATTCGCCTGCTCGAGCTCAGGGCTAGTCCTAAAGGTCAATACTAGCCGGTCGCGGCCTACTTTGCTCTTGAGCTGCTTGGGCGTGCCCTCTGCCTTAACTACACCGTCATCAATCAAGATAATGCGATCAGCCAGTTGGTCGGCCTCCTCTAGATACTGTGTTGTAAGCAAGATAGTCGAGCCTTTGGCTTTGAGCTGCTCGATGATACCCCACATGACCAGACGTGAACGTGGATCAAGGCCAGTAGTTGGTTCGTCCAAGAAAATTACTGGCGGCTCAGCTATTAGACTAACAGCTAGGTCTAGCCGGCGGCGCATGCCACCTGAGTATGTACTAGTCTTGTTATCAGCTGCTTGGGCTAGGTCAAACTCCTCAAGTAACTGCTGCGCTCTGGCAGTTGCACTCGCCTTAGTTAGCCTATACAGCCTACCCATCATTACCAGATTCTCGCGGCCAGTTAGTAGCTCGTCAACTGCCGCCGATTGGCCGGTCAGACCTATGCTTGCTCGTACTGCTTCTGCCTGAGCCATGACATCATGACCCTCCACGCTAACCTGGCCCTTATCAGGTTTAAGTAGTGTACTTAGAATGCGAACGGTCGTCGTCTTACCGGCGCCATTAGGACCAAGCAATGAGAATATTGTGCCTCTATTAACGCTGAAGCTTAAGCCCTTGAGTACCTTATTGTCACCATATGACTTATGTAGGCCTTTGACGTCAATTGCTATGTCTGTTTTCATTGCCAGCCGTCCTCGCGCAGATACTTGATGGATTCGCTGCTGAATTCTTTAAGCGTATCCATACTGATATCTTCGAGTTTATTAACGTAGACGCAGGCTTTGCTTACGCGTACTTTCCCGAGAGATTTTTTATATTGTTCCCCACCATCAAAGCCAGCGTAGATATAGAGCACAAGCGAACTTTTGCGCGGTGATAACCCGATCTCTGGCATATCACCCTCACGACCTGACTCATAGATGTAGTGGTAATTACCAAAACCAATAATGCTTGGACCCCACATGACTGGTGGATGCCCACTAATATCAGAGAATAGCTTGATGAGCACATCGGCATCATCCCGACGCTTTTGACTCTCCACTGTTGCCAGGAACTCTGACACTTTTTTGTCAGTCGGTGTTGTTTTGTTTTTGCTGGCGGTCATAACTGATGAAATTATAACATTTCTCGCTATGCATCCCGGTGTGTTAGCCCTGGAAAATAAACAATCTCATATCAGCAATTGCCTGGGCGGCACCGGGGTTAGACTCGAGTATCGCGGCAAACATATCTGGAGCTCTATATTTCAGCAAGTCGAGGTGTGCAAGAGCATATCTAGCATGTAGATCTGCCGTCTCTCCGTCCAAGGTAGAGAGGCATTCTGGGATGTATTCTGGGTGAACGATTAATGTTGTGATAGTTGACGCCATATGTTCAGACAGGGAGCTCCATGGCCACCCTGCCTCTATGTCTTTACGCTCTACGCCCTCAGCAGCCATTCTTGCTGCATCTTCAGAAAAACATCTGTGCAGCTCGTCTAAGGATTCTTCTAAACTTGTGTCCATGTCAAAGAGGTCTCGGGAGGCATCGTTTATCTGCACCTGCGTCTGCTCATCTATACTTACGCGTGAAAAGTTGTCTATTAGAAGGAGTGTGTTCATTGCTTCTGTTACGCCTGGGGATATACAAGAGCTAGTACCATAAAGTGTTACGAGGCGCTGCGTTATTGCTCCGGACATCATCATTGCCGAAAAGTTATCATGCATATCAGCCAACATCTCTACCTGTAGCCTAGAATCTGATTCTAGCTCACCCGCTATTGAGCGGATGCTTCCTGCAGAGTCGGTCAGCTGAGCTGAATACCATTCATTTACATCTACAAAGAACCTGTCGTACTGGTGAAATCTGACCTCAGTACACAAATCACGTAAATGCTCTATTCTGCCTGTAAGCTCTTCATCGTCTGTAATAAAGCCCCTGTAAACTGGCTTTAATAACTCTAAAGTTACTCCGTGCGCAGCTTCGTGTATACCCATCGACTGGAGATCGCCGTACGTCTGAAATCTACCGGGTAGAATCCAAGGGTTGATTAAGTAATGGATATGTTGCTGCTCTACGTCAAAAAGAGCATTGCTTTCAAAATCTCTGCTAGGTGCCAGAGATACCGTCACGCCTGATATGTAGCCGTTTTTTACAGCTCTTTCTATAAAAGGGATGCTTTGTAGCCCATCTATTGCTTGGCTGTATGTTTCCGGTAGCTCCCCCTGTAGTACACCAGCATTAAACTGCTCATGATAGACGATATCGCCAGGGTCCATGTTCTGCTCTAAAGTTTGGCCAAAGAAAGCTGCCCGGTTTAGCTCCGTATGCTCATCAATAACGGGCGTGGCATTCGGCATGAAGGCGAGTAGGCCCATGAATCCTGCGGTAAGCCTACTTCTTGGCTGTGCTTCTCTGCGCTTTAGGTCTCTCACCACTGAATAGTAATATATCCACGGACCAGTAGACAATACTTATCATTACAAAAAACAACATAGTAATCCCAAAAGCACGCTGATCGCTAATGCTGCCAACAATTTCGTCCACTAAACTCAGCGGATTAGTTGCAAGCTCCCAGCTGTTCAGCCTCAGTATCCTACCTAGATAAATTGCATACGAAGACGCTAGAGTGATCAATCCAATAATAACCGCTGTCTTTACCCTGCTGAAACGAGTAGAGAGGGTCTTATGAATATGCCTGAGAGAAGCAACTCCTAAAAACCAGCCGACCCAGGCCCCAAGCAACACAATCACACTATCAAGCAGCACAATTGACACGTCAGGATCAGACAAAAATGTGGCTGCATTTTCTGTAGCAGAACTCTGGATGTATGCCAGATGAATGACGTCAGTCGCCAGATAAAACGTATTTGGTAAGAATAATAGCCAGCAGATTAGCCAGATCCACTTGCTAGCACCAAGAGTCTTCTTGGCTAGTAACCATGCTGAAATCAGCCAAGGGATAAAAGCCAAAAATACATTCCAAGCTAGAAACCAATACTCATAGTCACCAGTAATAACAACCCTTGATACAAGGAATGCTAAACCCACGGCACAACTAGCAATGGTAACCACAAGCTGTCTTTCAACATCCCCTACTAGTTGCACTGCAGTTCTTTACTGGCTGACCCAACAACCAGCTGGTCGCTGTCAACTCCAGATGAATTAAGTATTGTGCTTAGGTTGGAGAGAGCCGTACACTCCGCTTCTTTGAAAATCTCCGTGTCTTGTTCGGCTTGTTCAGTGATCTCGTCTTTGAGTAATACGCGAACCTCGCTCTCGCTTGTTACGTCACCGAATACTTGCACCAATCGTACACATGGGTTGCGCTTGTTGACTATTTCTAGGTTCTCATCAAGATCAACACTTGTCAGTTCGGCCTCTGGAATAGTTATATAAACCTTGTCTTCTTTCTCTTCATAACTTATGCCATCTGCTCTTACTACAGCACGTGCTGTAGCTCGACCGTTATCGACTAGTTGCTCTTCACCGGCACAGTTTAGTATGCCGCCCTCTTTTTTTACTAATGATGTGCCCGTGTACTCGCGTGTTGCTTCAGACAAAAGAGCCTCTGAGCTGAGCTCACCTGCGACAATTTCTCTGACCTCTTGGCTGCTAACTCGTTTTACCCCTATAAATTCTTTCAGGCTGTCTGGTACTATTGAGGGCCAGAAATTGCCGGTAATCCATAGTAGTCCAACAATAATAACAAGCAGCCAGGCATACTTAGTAGTAATCTGCTTCATGCCTTTAGCCAATGCTTTGTTCAGGCTCTTTTCCATACCCTAAAACGTTGACTCCACGTTGGCACCCACGTCCCGTGTACGCTTAAGCTCCCAGAAATAAGGTTTATCCGCAAAAGTAATATAGGCATCCCATAATTGAACCGCTTCCTCTGTAGTTGGAGGTAATTCACTGATCACAGGCCCAAAAAGACCGATCTCACTGCCTTGGGCTGATAACAGAGAGATAATTGGTGTACCTACATCATCCCCAACTATTTCGAGACCCTTATTCGTGCTTTCTTCTACAAGCTTACGGTATTTATCTTGACCAGCTGCACTAGCGTATTTGCTATCCAGGCCTGCCTCCTTTAGACAAGCAGTGATTATTTCCCCTGCATCATAATCGTCTGCTGCGATTGACCTACGCTTATGCACAGATAGCCCAAAAGCAGTGTATAGGGTATCGACTTTATCTATCTCACCCGCCTCTTTGACCGCCTCTACAACATCTAGCATCTCGGCGGTCCTCTTGTAGTATTCGCCGTATGGGCCTTCAGCGCCATTTTTTAGCAGTAGAGATATAGGCTCCCACGAGACTTCTAGGTTGCGCTCTTTCTCTACCTGTTTAATCCACCGCGACGTCATCCAGCACCATGGGCATACTGGGTCAAAATAAAAACTAATCTTCATAGCCGTATTATACAGAGTATTT
>JBCCHY010000011.1:0-24056 GCA_039028495.1 Patescibacteria group bacterium | reverse complement strand
GTCAAATACGGCATAAAACAGAGGTAAAGATGGAAGCAAGCGCACAAGCAGCACAGAACACACTAGATATCGAGACAATCATCAAAGATATCCTTGCGACTATCGACAGAGAAAGAGAACAAGAGATAATCTCTCGTCGCTTTGGGCTATTCGACCGCAAAGAGACACTAGAGCAGATAGGGGAGCTTCTCGGAATCACCAGAGAGCGGGTCAGACAGTTAGAAAAAGCCGTCATGACGCGCCTCCAGGCAGCTGCTAGCAAAGAAATGCCTCATCTGAGTAACGTAGAGGCTCATCTAGCTCAGCACGTTTCAGACATGGGTAACGCTGCCCGGGTTAGGGAACTAGCCGCTAGGCTGACAGACGAAGGTAATAAAATAGACCAGGCTAGAGTGGCATTCCTAGCCAAACTCAGCCCAAATTTTGCAGTAGTTGACGAAGACGACAGTCACTTCCAGGGTGTTGGTATTGCTAACCATCACGATGTAAAAGACATGAAGTCGCATGTGGCAGACATCGTAAAACATATCCGCGAGCTCGGTGAACCATCAGCTGCGCATGTCGTCCAAGAGAGACTTGGTAAATTCGAAGCCAATCACGTGCACGCTCTGGCCACATTGAGCAAAAAACTAGCTACGCTCAATAATGTCTGGGGCCTAACTCGCTGGCCTACAGTTAACCCAAAGACTATTCGGGACAAGATCTATCTGGTACTTAGGGATAACGGCAAACCACTACACTTCTCAGAAATTAGCAAAGCTATATCTGATAGTGATTACAAGCGCAAAGATGTTACAACGCAGGCCATACATAACGAACTAATCAAGGATAAAAGATTTGTTCTCATTGGCCGCGGCATATACGCTCTCAAAGAGTGGGGATATAGCAAAGGAACTGTCGCAGACGTTATATCAGATGTACTACGTGAAGCAGGCGAGCCACTGCACCGAGATGAAATCATAAAAAGAGTACTCAAAAGCCGCATCGTCAAAGAAACCACTATTTTACTCAATTTGCAGGGTAAACCTCAGTTCAAACGAGTTGCTAAAGCTACCTACACCCTCGACGAGCAACCTGCTTAAGGTTCAGTAAAAGTGCATGTAAACAGAGGTCAGTTTAATGGCTGCACTCTTCCAGTATATGACCCGGAAAGTACTCCTGGTGTGGCTTATGACTTATATAGTAATGTTAGTAGAAGCGGCATTGAATGGCTCAAAGGCCTATGCGACGAACGTGGTATGTTCGTCAGAGTGACAGAGTTTGAGGTACATCCTAGTAATCCTCTGTCAAAATGTAGTCTAGTCGGAGTTGACGATACGGTAACAGAAGTAAACCAACACCTAGACATACTAGGTGGCCTTGATGGCGTTATTGTGCCAAATCACATTGAATGGATGATTGCGAGCACTGTAGACCTCGAAAGAGTGCCTAGCATAGAGCATGAGAAGCTGCGTACACTGACTGTAGATCAACACAGACATAGCCAAAAATACATGAGATACCCAATACCTAAAGAACATCTAATTGTAGCGAAACTGCCCTTTATTGATGACGCACAAGAGCCCTTAGATGCTGCTAAAGCGGCTCAGGCTGCTCACAGCTACATAAACAGGGCAATGACAAGTGGCTTAAGGACCGTGCTACATGATGTAGATGAGCGCCAATTCCATCAGACACAGACAGGCGACCTCTGTTACACAGATATAGATCTCACCTTCATGGCGAACGTATAGCGAACTAAACATACAGAACTTGGCTTTTAGAGCCCAAAGCACATATACCGTTAAGCAGTTAAAAAATAGTGCTCTATTAGCGGTAGGGCGAAGACATAAGTCACGCCAGTTAGTTATACGGACACTAGCTGGCCAAAAATTTACCTGCACATAGCGATATGAGCGTACCAGGGGAGAGATTGATGATACGTCGCACAATGTATATTTTGCGACTGTACAATACTTGGAATACTTAACATAGTGGCAGGGGGAGGGGTGCTTGCACTACCCGGATTTTATAAAAAACAAGTTTCTTTACGCGCATGTATAACTGTCTGCCACTTGCATAGACCGTGTGAAGGTTCATATTGTTAGGTTTGACTTATCCACAGTATTATTCCCCCACTGCTCTATTTGCGTGAAATTATTTGACTTTTCCACATATGTGTATGTTTATATGTTTTTTAGAGAATATCTCATCTATGCAGTACAAAAAGCGAACATAAGTTAGAGGATAAAAGGGCACTACTGAAAGAAGACTCTTGTCCCTAGCCTAACATCAATATACTGAGTGCTACCCAACTCACCTTTGTCTGACAAGTAGTTTAGCACTTCAATAGCAGCACTCCCCTGCTCTATGGCCCCTCCTGTAGTATTCATAACTGCCTGAGGCTTACCACTACCGAACTGTGCCACTACTTCTCTAGGCTCTCCTGTGATTTCGTATAATTCAGGCTGAGTATTACGATGGAGTAAATAAGCATCTAGTTCAGTGATAAACGAAACTAGTTCCTCAGATGCATACTGCTGGATACTAGCTGGGTTGATACCAGACGTATCTGTTACCTGAGTGACCCCGTAATCTTCGTCAGAATCGCTCTGGACGAGTATCCCGTTCTCAAGCAGATAGTAAACATCGCGGCCAAACGTCACTTCTGCAGTCACTGGCTCTAGCTTAACTACAATATCAGTTGCAGGATTTACGCTTGTACTTGGAATTTCGATTGTTTTAACATATTGGTTATCATCCGCAATCTGCTTTAGAGATGTACGTGGGCTAAAAGCCTGAACCTTTGATAACGGCCCAGAATATGCTTGCTCAATCTGTAATTCTAACTTGGCCCGCTCATCACTAGTTAGATATTCCACCTGACCACCATGATTAAAGCTTATACTCAAATCCGTCCCGACACCCAGTACTATAAACCCAACCAGTCCGGCTAGCACCACCATTACTAACAGCTCATACGTGGAGCGTCTTCGTAAAGACTTCTGCTGCGCTGTGTGCTCGCGTAAACGACTCATTTCTTCAAACCAGCCTCTATATAATCAGCTACAAGACTTGTTGAGTTACTGGTGGCAAACTTGTGTATGTTGTCTGATAGCTCATCTCGTACTTTTTTGTTGCTTAAAACACTTGTTAATGCACTGTGGAGCTCACTTCTATCTATACTGTTGCCGCGGTCAGTAACCAATAGGGCTGCAGCACTGTCTTTGTAGGCGGCGGCGTTGTGTATTTGGTGAGACCCCGGCAAGAGTGGATTCGGAACTATAACTGATGGCTTGCTAAGTGCTGCCGCCTCTGCCAGTATGGTCGCACCTGCCCTAGTGACCACGACTGTTGCCTGGGAGAGTAGGTCATACATTTTTGTTGTGAAGCCTACAACTGTAATTTGATCTTCTCTTTTGACTTTAGCAGCTGCCCTCTGCTGAGCGTCCTCTAAATACCTATCGCCCGCTACGACGTATATGTGAGCTCTCGGATTCTCCCCTAGTACGTCATTGGCTACATCAATAACCGCTCTGTTGAGCTCTCTTGAGCCGTTGCCCCCACCAGTCACAAAAATCATCTGGTCTTTTTTAGAGAACTCTTTAAACCGCTCCGGCTTAGGTCGATCTAGGAACTTCTTTGACAGTGGTACACCAACATAGTGCCAGTTACCCGGTTGGCCCTGAGATAGAGGCACCCCAAAGAGCCTGATGTGAGGATATGCGCCCATTAATCTATGGCTCAAGCCTGAGACAGCGTCTGAATCATGTGTAATAAGCCTAATACGAAGTATACGAGCAGCAACGCACACAGGAAGAGCTGGAAAACCACCTTTACTGAATACGATATCGGGTCTGCTGCGGAGCATTATGTATAGTGACTGCAGAATACCTACGCAGACTAAGAAAATATCTCTGATGTTCCAGAGGTAATGCCTCCACAGCTTAAAGAGCCTCCAGCCAGAAACACTACTAAACCGCCTGAATTTACCACCAAATGTAAAAGAGGATCGTACCTCTGAAATGGCAGCAAAGGAGTCTTTAGCTACATCATCACTCCTGCTACCTATGTAGTTGACATGACCGTAGCCTCTTCTGAGTAGCTCTTTGCTAAGTGCTACTACCGGCGTAACGTGACCGCCTGACCCGCCTCCGGTTAGAAGTATTCTTTGTTCTTTCATGGTAGATAGTATACGACGAAACTTGCAAAAGTACTCCAGCTGCAAAAAGCACCATCATCATGCTAGACCCACCATAACTGATATACGGTAGTGTGATTCCCTTAAGTGGCAATATACCTAGCATTGCTCCGATATTCATAATCGTCTGTACAGATAGCCATATCAGTATCCCAGCTGCCACTAATGACAATACGTACTCTGTACTTCTGATTGTGGCATATACCGCTTGATAAAACTTACCCAAAATGACCACCAGAGCTACCACACCTATAAAACCACTCACTTCCGCATATATGGCAAATATCGAATCGTTGCTTGCTTCTGGCAAGTAGCCAAAAACCTGGACCGATCTGCCAATACCCCGCCCCGTTAACTCACCAGACCCTATCCCGACAAGTGCCTGACATGCATGATAGGCCTCATTGGCACAATCGGATTGATCAAAAAAGGTCGCCACCCTATCACGACGGTAAGGCGTAGATACAATAAATAAGCTACCTATAGCGACTGCTACTAACGCAGCCAAGCCCAACATTCTTAGCTTCATGCCGGATAAGTAGACCATGCCTGCGACAACTGCTGCGATTACGACCATCGATCCGAGGTCGCGCTGCAAGACAACTATTACAAGTGTTATAAGCCCCAAGGCTACTCCAACTGGCAGCATGGACTTCCAAGAGTCAAGACTCCTAGTTCGCTTAAGCGCTGCGAGATATGGTGCCAGACACAGCACAAAGCCTATTTTTAGCACCTCTACAGGCTGAAACGACATAAACCCTAAATCGATCCACCTGCTAGCCAGCCCACCGCTTAGAATTGCCAGGATTGATAAGGCAAAGCCCACAGCCCAAATAGCAGGCGCCAACCGGACCCAAAATACAAGTGGGATCCGCCAGCCTAGCAGTAAACCAACCAAACCAACACAAGCAGCGAATATGTGCCTGACGAAGAAAAAGCTTTCTGACTCAATCCCCTGTTGCCGCGTCAATGCTGGGCCGATCGCATACTGCAGGACAATGCCAATCAGAACTAACAGTAAAACAGTTACTAAGATAGTGTAGTCAGGCTTATGTCGCCTAACCCCCGGCCCAGGCCATATCTGGATCGCTCGCAGTAAGGCTAGTAGCGACTGCTTCGCTGTGCCTAGCACCCTAATACCCCAGTATGTATATGATTATCCCACTCACTGCAGCCATCTGAGAAAAGACCCAGTAACGCATGGTCACCTTGTGCCCCGGCCACCCATTAACCTGAAAGTTATTATGCAGCGGACTGACCGTGAGTACTTTTTTGCCCCGATACTTTTTGGATAGCACTTGTATTATTACGGATGCTGTCGTTACAAGCAGTGGGAACGCAATTATAGGCAGAATAGCTACTGTTTCGGTTATAAAGGCTATGAGCGCTATAACAAGTGTCAACGGCATGTCCCCTACTTCTGTTAGATAAAATCGTGCTGGTGGTATATTGAACCACAAAAAAGCCATCAATCCACCTACAATCATGAGACATAGAGCCGCTAGATCATACTTGCCCTGCATCATTGCAATCACAGCGTAAGAACTAAAGATAATCGAGTACACTCCACCAGCCAGGCCATCAATCCCGTCTATGATACCGCCTGAATACGTTGCTACCATAGCAATAACTACAAGTGGGATTATTAACAGACCAAGTGACAGATCACCAACAAAAGGTATGTATATGCTGTCGATGCCTAATTTGTAGTGGAACCAATACCCACAGAACAAACTAATCAGCCCGACTATGGCCAGCCGTACCTTAAGAGATAGGCCTCCACCGACATATTTACCAATTTTTAGGCTATTAGCCTTGCCACACACGGCCAGATCATCCGCAGCACCCAGTGCAGCACCTACAAATAGGGCAAATAACGGGATCCATGTCTGATCTCTGTTGACAAGATCTATATCACCTGCCAGACCCCCGTCAAAAAGTATGGCTAGTGCCCAAAATAACAGTGTCGTAATCGCTGCTGAAGCAATGATCACTAGCCCCCCCATACGAGGTACTTTGCGCTTGTCATCATTATGGAGCTTCTGTGTGATCGTGGCTGCTTTGCCGTCTACTGTCTTGGCGACACTTTTTGCCTTCCAGACCTTATGCTTATAAAGAGCATTGGCCACGATCGGGGTTACGAATATACCTACTAGAAACGCCACTACCGAAGGAACCAGCACACCTACTATATCGGCCCGTGTCAGCTGGTCAAAAAAATCTATAGGTTCTCTTAAATTGCTCATTTTTATTGTATTTCTAGTGCTTTGATACTACCACAATCTAAGCCTCAACTACAGTACCTTGCCGAGACTAACAGCGCTATCTACGATGTCCCTCCATACAAATGCAGCCGCCCTACTACCAGCGAAACTAATGCGCGGCTTGTCCAAGCGTATCGAAACTATTAGAGTCTTGCTGTCACTTTTAACATAGCCAACGAATGAACCCGTGAAATCAGTCTCTGAATAACCACCGAATCCATCGGCTATTTCGCCCGTACCCGTCTTACCACTTATTTCGAGCCCTGCTCTCTGAATGTTTGGGTACACCGCATCACCGACCTGCTTCATGACTTCACGCAGCTCTGTGTGGGTCTGACGATCAAAAACTGCCTCTTTTTTGACAATAGGGCTAGCAACCTCATCGCCAATCTGCTGTACAACGTAAGGCTGGTAGTAATTGCCTGTGTCGTTGAACAGCACTGCATAGGCGGCGGCCAGCTGGATCGTTGTAACTGTTAGTCCTTGACCAAAGGTCATATTTGCATATCTGATATCCAGCCCGAATCCGTCTGTCGGAGACTGAACCTGTCCTGGGGATTCATTAGGGAGATCTATGCCTGTCTTTACTCCCAGACCAAAATTCTCCGTGTAGTACTTATGTAATAGCACTCTAGACTGTTCGTTGAAGCCTCCGCCTAGCTGGGACAGTAGATAGCTAGAACCCGTGTTTAGGGATCTGGCAATAATATCGACCATCGACTGAGTACCAGCTCCATACTCGCGAGCATTTCGGATGGTAGCTTCATTTAGTGTGTAGAACCCTGGATCGTAATATGTCGACTCCGGCCCAACAACACCCTCACTGAGAGCAGATGCGAGCACAAGCGTCTTCATAACCGACCCAGGCTCAACGGTTGAGCTTACAGCTGTATTAGTGAAATCAGAGATATTTTCAGTAGCACTGAAATTACCCGGTTCGAAGTCCGGATAGTTAGCCATAGCCTTGACTGCACCAGTGTCAGCATCAAGAATCACAAGACTAGCTGACTCTGCAGAACGCAAATTTGCATGATAATCAAGTATCTCCTGAGCAGACCGCTGAAGAGGTGCGTCAATGGTCAAGACAATATCTTGACCATTCTCTGGAGCTTCTTCTATCTGGCGCTGCTCAAATGCTAGTGGGACACCTTCAGCATCGGTAATTGCTTTCAGTCTACCAGGGCTACCGCTTAGCTCCTCGGCATAATGCTGTTCTATACCGTACTGTCCTTTTTCATCAGAGTTTATAAATCCGAGCACATGCGAGGCCAGGTTACCCTCGGGATAGACCCTTGTAGGTGTTTGTTTGAAGTAGAGACCAGCCACATCAGCCCCCTCTATAGAATCCTTTACATCTCCGTCAATAACGGCTATTTTTACATACCTCGTATCAGATGTAAGACGCTCCTTTAAGTCGTCCTTGCGAGGAACGCCAGTTCGATCTAGCAGCTCGATAATTTCAGTCGCACTCTCAACAAATTTTGGATCACTGAATACTTCCCAGCGCTGCTCATTTAGGACGAGCGGCACCCTGTCATCGTCATTTAGAGCGTATATTTCACCCCGCTGCGGATTAATCTGCAGTAGTCTGCTTTGAGCGGAGAGCGCTTCTTCTTGATAAAAACCACCTTTGACGATCTGTAAGTGAAAGGATCTACCTATAACTAAAACACCAAGCACCAGCAGGAAAATTCCAAAAAGTTTGACTCTCTTTTCTTCTACTGATTGCATGGTACTTAGTTTAACACTGAAATAGAGGTCGGTTCTGTTAGGTTCTTAGCTACGCTAGACTGCCTAATTGTCTCCACTGACTCTAATTTTGCCTGTTCAACCTCTAGGCTGGCAAAATCTTTTTCTAGACTCACCTTTTGATCCTCTAGGTTCCTGAGACCATAGCTATATGCACTCGTCTTTGTTACTTGTGTGAGATACGTAGCGGCTAGTAGGCACCCTAGTAGTACTAGTATAGCCATGTTTGTTTTTGCACCAATGCCTCTAGTTCGTGAGGTGTACTTTACGCTGTTTTTATTTACTCTATATGAGTTTCTGCTCGCATTCGCTGCTGTCGCATACGTCATTTTTTGTGTTTACCCTTTGTTGTTTGTTTTTCCCAGCCTGCCAAGCAAAATGTTCAGCAGGCTGGGTCTTGCGGTGAAAGCTTTACTTCCTAGGTGATTTACCTACAGTAACTTCTACTCGCATTGGGCGTTTTTTGGAAACGTCTTTTATCGCAATAGACATTACTTGCCCTTTCTTTTTTTATTTTTTTACTAAGACCCGCAGCTTTGCGCTACGTGACCTCGGATTAAAATCTATTTCCTGTTGTGATGGTTGTATAACTTTTTTATTCAGTTGTCTGAAATTGCTTTCATATTCACCTACCGATAGCTGTGCAAACTCATGTTTGACTCTCCTATCTTCGAGACTATGAAAGCTTATTACAGCAAGTCTGCCTCCAGGTCGGAGTAGCTGAGGTGCGAGCTCAAGGAGTGTATCCAGCTGAACTAACTCCTCGTTAACATAGATCCTAAGAGCTTGGAACGTCTTCGTAGCTGGGTGCGTCTTACCTCTACGAGGTATCACTGACTCAACTACATCAGCAAGTTGCTTGGTCGTCTCAGGCTTTGCAGCCTTTATCGCTCTTGCTAGCTTCCTAGAACTGTACTCCTCGCCGTACTCATAGAGTACATTTGCGAGTGTTTCTTCTGGCAAGTCTAGTATAACTTGAGCTGCGGTCGGCCCAATATCTTGGTCCATTCTCATGTCGAGAGGTCCATCATACTGAAAGCTGAATCCACGATCCGAGTTATCGAGGTGTGGTGAGCTCACCCCAATATCCGCAAGTATAAGATCAAAATCCCTACCTTCAGATATCATTTCTCGCAGTACCGACGCATAGTCGGAGTGTATTATCTCGCTCGCATTAAAAAGCTTTGATAACGCTATAATCGCATTTTTATCCCTGTCTACTAAAGTTGCATTGTCTTGTCCAACATCAGTGATGATACGCTCAGCGTGACCACCATAGCCTGCTGTCAGATCCAGGTACGTCTCCCCTTTTTTGGGGGAAAGCGCACCGTAGACTTCTTCAAAAAGCACAGGTATGTGCTGTTTTTGCAAGATCACCGAATCAGCAGTCAGCTGTTTATTTTTAGCTGTTTTTGTTTTTGTATTGTTACGTCTAGTCATGATTGGCCTAATTATCCCATGAGTTATGTATAAACCCATAATTATAGGCCGACAGTCGTAACGAGAGATTTATGTGTGAGGTGGAGTTTTGGGAGGTGTTTTTGTGTAAAGTACGAGGGTTTTTGTAACGATGGTTACCCTAATAACCCACCGGCTGACTACCAATTCGCTAACCTCGAATCGTGAATTCGAAAGTTATGTCCATCTTTTTAATGTGCTGGAGGTTTATTGATCAGCTAATATGCGCCAATACTTACCTGCCCTAACAGCCTTAACATGACCGGTTATACCTGCATGCTCTATTTGGTGCTGCTCGAGTACGATTCGTCCCTGTTTTTGGTCCAGAGACCCCTCCGATTTGCCCTGACGGAATTTTACGTTGAGATCAGCTATAGACTCGTCAAGAATGCTTCCTTGTAGAGCCGGCTCGACCTCTGTTTCCCATACTGAGGCAGGATATAAGTGTAGATACTCCCCAAAGCCAACGGTTACAACGTAGCCATCAGCAAATTCAGCGCGCACATTCGCAGGGATAGTCAGACGGCGTTTGTCGTCTAGCTTTCTCTCGAAATAATCTACGCTGGCTGGCAAGAATTACTCCTTATCTCCTTGTTTTGTTTTTAGTGGTTTTTGTTTTTCTATGTGGTTACCCACATTTACCCACTAACAGTACTATACTACCCACTGCTACCCACATGCAAGACAATTGCAAACAACTTATGTCTCTTGACCACATGTTTTCCACAGCTACGCACACTAACTAGTGCACAGGACCACTAGAAATTTACAGTTTCATTAAAAATCTACCTCTGTTTAGTAACCATAAGCTTGCTTTTTTATTATAAAAGTGTTAGTATAAACACACTGAAAGAGCCTGAAGCTATGATGTATGTGATCTATATTGGTCGCTTGTCACATACGGAGCTAGTAGCGAATCCACCTGGCAAACTAATTACAGCGCTCCTCAGTAGGAGCGTTAATGCGGTCAGAACACGAAACCAATATAGTTAAAAGTAATATACGTCCTGAAGCTAAGTGTTGCTCAAGGGTTACTATGGCACTCGCATTCCTGCACGATAACCCTGAAACAGAGCTGTTTAGATTTGTTCGTGCATTGAACGAAGACCCAGAAAAAATAGAGTGGGATAATACCCAGGGCATATTTGTAACTTCTGATAACTTCCCAGATGTCTATGACCAAACAAGTGCAGAGCGCTTTGCAGATCTAGATGTAGTTCATCGTCCTCTAAACCCAGTCCCTAAAACACCAAACAGCCTTAGCGCTAAACTTCGGAGCCTTGGAGCTATTGTTAGTCTTGGTCTAAAGTAAATGGAGTAAAGTCTCTTGTATATACAAGATCAAAATCATCATCTTCTAACTCGTGACTATAGCCCTGTAGGTCAAACCCTGTTAATGCATCCGGTGTTCTGATTCTATGCATGGCAAGATACCTCGCGAGCAGTCCCCTAGAAATTTTCGTATAAACCGTTACATCCTTACGTGTGCCATCTTCATATTCTTGAAGAAACTTCGGTGTTATCACTGTTATCCCAGGAGGCAAGAACTTCTTTATTGATCGCATATATTCCTGGCTGGTAGCGTTGATTATCGTACCGCTAGGACCAATGTCTTTGACAATTTCATCCGCTATCTTGCTGCCCCAAAAGTCGTATAGACTACTCCCCCATTCGCCCGAAAGCCTAGTTTTCATTTCTAGGCGATAGCGTTCTATTAGATCACCTGGGCGTACGTACCCGTACAAACCACTGATAACCCTAATTGTGTCATGCACGTATCCATATGATGCCTCAAGCACTGAGCTGATACCTAGACCAGCATACACATCGCCTATATAGGCCCATAGCGCTGGTTTCTTGGCTCCACTACCCCACTCCTCAAGCTCTAGCCGTGTTTTTGCCCCCAACTTGTCGCTTATTGAAAAGACATTGTCAAAACTATCCCCAAGGCCCAGCGACGCATTGACTAGTACTCTAGCTTCTCGTTCGAACAACGGTTTTTGCGAGACAAATGAGCTGGGTACCGGTGTATCGAAGTCCATTGTTTTACTAGGTGCAAGCAGAATAATCATTCTAGAGCCCATGTTTTTCTAGCCTCGCTTTTATTGACCCGATATGTCTCCCTAGCTGAGAAGATATTTCTTCTATTGTCTGGTCCTGGCCATGAAGCTCTAAAAGTAAATCATCCTGATCCTGTTTCCATGGTTTATAGGCGTTCGGGTGCTTTTGTCTCATCTTTTCTAGCCGCTCATTCCATGTGCTAGATTTTGTCGGGGCCACATATGGCTCGTCTATTTCCTCTTTCCAGCTTTCGATCTCCTTTTTATAGCGGCTGGCCGTATGCTGACTCCTCTCTTGTAAAGAGCTATCAATAGAACGAGCCTCATCACTGACCCGTAGCGCCATGTTATTGAGCCCCCCTAAGTAAAGATTTTCAAGTGACTTAACTCTCGACAAAGCCACATAGCCCATACCTTCTACAAATGCGCGTGATAGATCTACCTCTGCCCCATCAAGGGTCATACCTTGACTCTTGTGAACTGTTATTGCCCAGGCAAGGCGAAGCGGTACTTGAGTCAAGCTAGCTCTTGTTTTGTCTCCGTCATTTAGCTCCCACGTCTCAGGCTTAGCGGTCACATATCTATCATTGGACCGCAATCTGACAGTGGGGTATCCTGTCGCTTCATCAAACCCAACCACTTCGCCAAGTGAGCCGTTTGCATAGGATTTATCCTGTGCATTTCTGATAAACATCACATGAGCCCCAGCCTTTAGCCCTAATGTCTCCCCCGCTAGACAAGATTTCAGCAGCTGCTCCTTATAGCGCTTACTCCCTGTCATGATGGCTTCGAAAACTTTTTCTTCTGAATCTAATGTATCCAGCTGCCGCCTGTTGATCGTGTCTACGTCCATGTTTGTTGTCATTAGTTTAGTGTGCTGAGACCATGGATCAATAACCGCCTCTCTACGTGCCACTAATGCATCGAGCTTGCTACGCTCTAATCTACCAGCGCGAATACCGTTTAGGATATCGACAAACTGACTATCATCGGTCTGCCTCTTCTGCTCACTCAAGTAGCACACTGCGAACTCCTCTTCCTGCCAAACAGTAGAACCAGTGATGAATCCACCCTGACGACTATCACTCCTATTAATCGGAGGTAGCTGGTAGAAGTCGCCACACAATATAACGCGTAGTCCACCAAACGGTTTTTCGGACTCACGGGCGGCGCGGCAAATTTCATCCACCATATCCAGACGAAAGTCATGCAGCATACTTATCTCGTCAATAATGAGGACGTCTGCTTTACTAATGATATCGACTCTCGACTTTGGTAACCTGTTCAGGCGATCAGGAGTTATCTCATCGTGGATACCTATCCCTGACCAAGAGTGAATAGTCGAACCGTTCAAATGTGTCGCAGCCAGTCCGGTGGTTGCTGTAACAGCCAGCCTATTACCCTTTCGCTTGGCCCTCTGAATGAATTTATTAAGCAAATATGTCTTACCTGTACCAGCAGCACCTGTTAGCAAGCATAACGGCGCTGACTCCAAAACTGCGAGAGCCTCATCTTGTGTCATACCGTTAATACTAGACTATAGTGACCCTGACGTTCAAAGTATTTAATACAGCTTTAAACCCCAACCTGCGAAACTAGCGTCAAACAGATAGGCGATTGGAGTCTTTAACGTTTGGTTCTCTGTGAAGACTGCTTCTTATCTTTGCCACCAGCTTTTTGCTTTGCAGGTTTACGCCTGCTCTTTTTAGGTGATTTATGATAGGCCAGCTCCTGCTTAAGCTGGTCCAGCCTGATAACGTGTTTCTCAAATTCCTTTAGCAGACTAGAGTACTTCCAGTTTGGAACCATGATCGCCCCTAGTTTACCGCTCTTCTTCAGATGCTCTATTAGGCCATAGTAGTCGCCGTCGCCTGAGATAATGATCGCTCGGTCATAGTTCTTCCACTGCTTCATGCACTCAAGCACCAAATCAGTATCGACATTCCCCTTGGTCTCAATCTCTTTTTTATCTTTTGACTCAAACATCCCAACCGTTGGTTTTAGTATGACATTAAACCCAGCATCGTACATTTGTTTGTACAGGTCTTCGTTTTCGGCAACATAGCCAATGAACATGAACGCTTCACTGACGCCGTGTTCTTTGGTTAAAAATGCACGAAGCTTACGCCAATCCATGTTCCAGCCGGTCTTACGAACACCCTGGTTCAAATTCTGGTTATCTATAAACGCAAAGACTCTAAGCTGTTTTTTCCGTCTGATTACTTTATTTATCACATTCATAAGACTATAGGTAACGTATTTATCGATCAAGCCTAGGTTGCAAAATATCCCGTATAATCACTACTATGATACCTCTCAAGGACCACAACCCAAATCCAAAATTTCCTTGGTTAACGATCGCCCTCATAGTAGCTAATATCTTGGTTTTTTTGCTGGTCAATATACTTCTAAGCAGCCAGCTGGAAAATACATACGACAGCTACGCACTCGTTCCTGATGAAATCACACGCGGCGATGAGCTCCATACCCTACTTACGAGCATGTTCCTTCATGGTGGATGGCTACACATCATAGGTAATATGTGGTTTCTGTTCATATTTGGAGACAACCTAGAAAGCGAGCTTGGTAGATTTAGATATTTAGGCCTCTACTTAGTATCAGGCCTCATAGCCAGCGCAGCTCAGATACTAGCTAACCCAGATTCGACTGTTTTCCATGTCGGGGCATCTGGGGCAATCGCGGGTGTAATGGGCGCCTACATACTGCTATACCCTAACGCCAAAATAGATACACTCGTGACACTCGGATTCTATGCCAGGCGCACCACCCTACCCGCGTTATTTATGCTTGGTTTTTGGTTTGTTATCCAGCTCATATCTGGTTTTACGAGTATTGGCGAATCTGCAGGTGTTGCCTTCTGGGCTCACGCCGGAGGATTTGCTGCTGGGGCAATTTTAGTCTTGCCCTTAAAGCTGAGCTTAAACAACCGGAGCTGAAGGCGGTAACCCGCCACTCTGTTCAGGTTGCTGAACTGGCTGTTGTTGTGGCTGGACCGGCCTCAATTCAGCCTGCCCCTGCGCATTTATATAGAGTTTCGTATTGTCACTAGGTGGTGGTGGCATTGGTGGCGCTCCTGTAGCAGTTTTCTGCGGCTGAGGGTCAGAGGCACGCTTTATGCTATCAATTGTTCTAGCGATACCCGGTGCAGAAACATCAGCACTACCAGCTTCCTGGGGTGCGGGCGGTGTCGGCATGATCATATTGCCGGCTGCTGGTACTGGTGGCATAGCTTCAACATTCTGCTGCACTTTCTGGGCTGGGGCTGGAATGTCAGATGTTGGTTGCGGTATCGTCTGGAGTGGAGTCTCCGGGGCTTTTATGATTGGAGCATTAGTAGCAGCTGTCGTAGCTGGCTGGCTACTGCTTGGAGGAGCTGTTGGTGTAGACGGCGCCTGTGCTTTCCGTCTTTTACGACGTCTTCTCCATAACAGAGTAGCGGCTACCAAAGCCAACAGACCGGCAACTGCTGCAGCGATTACGTAGTACAGCCTATTGCTATTTATCTCGTCTTTAACTTCGGAGACCACCTCTTCAGTTGTACTTTGCTGCTGTGTGCTAACTTGGGTCTCAGCCACCTGTTCGGCTTCTGTTGACTGTGGGGCTTCAGTCTCTGCAGCTGTTAGCTCCACACCCGGGAAATCATCAACCTGGCTGTCTGATACAGTACCCGCAGATGAGGTGGTTTTTATCTCATATACAACCTTGTATGTATCATCCAGTAGCTCCAGCAGCGTAGCATTTACTGGTTCCGTTGATCTATATATCCTACTCGTACTTGGATATAGGCCTTCCGGGCGGGCGCTTACAAGCTCTAGAGACTGAGTCGGCTGCTCAGCGTCTATTTTGCCTATCGACACAAGAACTTGCGGCTGCACATGATGAGCCCCCGTGTTGGCAAGATTTATGCCTACTTCGCCTGTCGTCTGATCAAAAAAAGTATCTGACCCTTCGATGACCTTAAACGAGGGTGTCACCTCGCCAACATTTATAACAACTACCGTATACGATAAGTCGGTTGCAGCTTCAGCATTTTTGTACTCAACAGCTACTACACCCGTGTACGTGCCATTAGCGGTATCGTCAGGGACTTCGACACTAAAATCTATGAAGTTCGCCTGGTCCTTGCCTAGGTTTAACAGAGCTGTGACACCACCTGTCCACTCGGATATGCCATTGTCTACTGAACCGTCCTTGATGATTTCGTTCTGAACTGTTTCATCGGCAGATGGTCGAAAGTCATAGTAGTTAACCGTCGGTCTATTATCCGCCTGAAATTCTATGTTGTTGGTAGTTTGCAGTTCAAGCTCTACTGTCTGTCCAGCTGCTACTTGAGCTGTAATCAGCTGCTTATCTATCGACACACCCTCAACCTGAGCATGGGCTACAGAGGAGCTCAGCATAAATACTGCCACCCCCATAAAAAGAACCAGTAATTTACCCCACTTCATGCACTAAATTATACATGAGCTTTTTTACTAGCACCATCCTTATCGACACAGGGCATCTCTAAGGTCTACACCTGCCAGTTCTTCACAGCTCTGCAGGCGAATTAGCATCTGATGCATTAGTACATGCACCAAACAACGACCTGCATAGAACAGCTCACGCGGCTTTATGCTTCTCCCCTCCTCTGATGTATGCCAGCTTGTAACTGCTTCTGCCTCTCTAAACTCTATTGGGTAAAAGCTTTTTAACCATATATGCGCTATGAATCTAGGCGACTTCTCCGCCTTTCTCTCGGCAATGACGACTGCTGCTTCATCTCCTTCAGCACTAGCACGACTAATACCCATCGTGTATGGAAACTTAGGGTCCAATATTGTTGCGAACATATTATTTGTTGATCTTGCGCCCTCTACCCTTCTGAGTAAGCCAAACTCTGCGATCAGCTCATTGTTTATATGCCCGATCTGGCCTGGCTCTATACCAGGACTTATTTGACCAGACCAAAGCGCATCTTGTGCCTCCATCATCCTCTGTCCAATATCTATTTCTGCTGGAGTAAAGCTAACCCCTCGAGCGACGTACTGCTGGCGACTCATTCGTATTTGTCCTCTAGTGCGTCAAATATCTGTTTAATCATGCTGGCTGTCAGTTCGTCTCTAAACTCATGATAGAACCCGTCAGCCCTGTAAAAGGCCACCGTGTCGCCAAAAATTAATATTTCAGTACTGATCTCTAAGACATCATTATCAATCACTGAGACGTCAACTAAGTCTGGCATACCATCGACTTCAGTCCAGTCTTCTGGAGCCTGATTGGAGATTTGTCGTACTTCAGCGCCCTGCTCTACGAATTTCTGCCTAACCTTCTCGGCCTCGACATAGGGCACCAGATCACTTAGTGAGCCTATCTCAAATATACGCACCACATCAGCCTCTGCTGAGCGCAAGCTGACATCAAAGATCTTGTCGACCAGGTCATTCATTATCTATCTTTTCCTGTTACGATCAGATCATCTTTTAGCAGTAGAAATGCTGCCGCGTCATTAGTTAAACCTGGTCTGTCTTCAAATCCAGATCTCCGCTGAAACCAGCCAGTGCCGACACCTGTAACTTCAAATATGTTATGGGGTGCTCTCGCTAGCTCACTATCCCTGGTAATCATATAGCTAATTAGTTTCGCACGGTGCTCTAGCTGCCCAACTACAGACCACATGTCTGAGCGTCCGCTCGTAGCTGTGAGATCTTTGGGCCAATTACTAGATCCCTCTGTTATTTCTAGTTCGAATGCGGCGTCTGAATGGCATAAGTCGACACTTAGCTCTGGCACCACAAGTGTTATGTCTAGTTCATCCTCACCTTTTTTGTAGTGAACCCAGTTAACGCTGCGCATTACTACAGCACACAGATCTCTTAGCCCTGCCCTGGGGCTACCTTTTAGTTCTTCATCAAATAGTCGTAATTCTACTTGGGCCATAAAAAACTCCTTATATTGTTTGTGACTGACAGAATATCCAATCTTGCTACTCATGTAAAAAAGTTGTCTGAATATACAGACAAGTATGCTAAAGTATCGTTATGAGACACACCAATAAACTACGCGACTATCTAAAGGATCTGGGTCTATCTATTGACGAGATTGCGGTGTATCTGTACCTGGTCGAACATGGCGAGAGCGCTGTACTGGCTATTAGTAAGGGTATCGACTCAGGGAGAACGAAGCTCTACCCGGTGCTTGAGTCACTAACAGAAAAACAGCTCGTCACAGCGAATGAACGTCATTACGGCAGCTCTTACTCTGCCCTACCTCTAGAGTCGGTTGAGTTTCTAGCCCAGGAAAAACTACGAAAAGCCGAATCGCTATTAACTACACTGCCGTCTATTCAGCAAACCCTGCAGAGTATCGCCTCACCCGAAGTTGGTGGAACCAAAATTTTCCAGTACAAAGGTGTCGAAGGCCTAAAACAAGCCAACTACAACCTGACAAAGGCCAAAGGAGAGTACCGAGTATTCGAAATGGCACCCCTGGAGGGTCACAGAAATATAACCAAGCACTTTGCCCGCAAAATGCAGCAGCGTACACATGACGCTGGTCTGACTACCTACGACCTAACAAATAACCCCAAGCGCAGAGAGATAGCTGACGAGACAGATAAGCTACGCGATAAAACCAAGATCGCCTACATAGACCCAAAAGTGTTCGAGATAGAGTTTGAGACATACATCTATGACGATGTGGTCGGCGTACTAAACTACGAGCATGACGATCTAGTGTGCCTGGAAATACATAACCCAGCCCTAGCAAGTCAACAAAAGCAATTATTCGATCTTGTTTGGGCCATGGCCACCGAGATCTAGCAGCCGAGTATCAATATCTATTTTTGACATACCTAGATCTTGCAATAGAACACGCATTTCGTACTTTGCTTCCGATGGTCAGGATGTTCAGACGCATTCGATATGGTAGTTTTCTCTGGCGGGGGCGACGCAAGTAACATCACCGACAATAGAAAAACCATCGGATTGAATGCGACTGTGCCTCTGGTGCTGGAATGAAGGTACGAAATGTGTGTAGAATAGACCCCATGCCAAATAGAACACGCCGTATAGGTGGCAGAAAGCTTTTGAAGCCAGAGGGCTTAAGTGTCCCGACAGGTGAAGTCGACTACCAGTCGATGGAGCATACACTAGACTCACTGTCGGTAGTAAATGCCAGCTACGTCCTAGCAACCTACGCCTGCGCAGTCTGGCTTGTTGATAGCAGCCAGAAACCTACCATAGGTGCGGTTAGTCAAGCTCTGTCACCTGCTGGGGTAAAGGGGCTGGAGTCCGATCCCCTTTACAGACGACTCAATCGCTACCGCGACAACGAGACCTTGGTCGTCCCAGACAAGAATGAGCACACCATGGCCGGAGCACCAATAGTCATAGATGAGACATTTGCAGTATCGGCAGGACTTTTGGCAGCAGCTTTTACGAGAACGGGCTCTCCTAAGTTCCAGGAAGTAATTCCAGTTGTGAGACAGAAAGAGCCCACGGATCGCCGACTAACGATTTTTGATAATCTAGAAATGCTACGCCAGCTACACCTCGCAGGAGTAGGTATCTCAACACAACCGACGTCTTACCTAGAAGAGGGCCTTAAGGCTAGTAGCGCTCAAAGAACTCTACTAAAGCGCCTTGTAGATATCCGCTACATAGTACCTGTACCGGGTAGTGCTAGAAAACTGAGCTATCCACTTTACACAGCGTCCGACACAGACAAACCCCCGAGGGAAGTTACTAACGATGATCTAGCTATACTCGCTATGGCTAGATCAGTTGGGGGCGACGGCGCATTCAATCCACACGACCTAGTAAACGGTCGTGCGGGTGCAGAGATACATGCAGACTCAGTAGATAGGCGCGCATCAATTATGATGTCACTCTCCAGACTCCAGTCACTAGCTCTTCTAAGATGTTGTAGGTCAGGATCACTAATCCCGCATAGAGTAGCACTAACGGGACGTGGTCAAGGTTTTATTGAAGAGCTACTACAGATTACCTACAATGCATCACCTGCTGATGCCCATAATCCTCATCTTGATCAGGCTATGGCCAATCTTGATACCATCTTTAGCGGTGAACACAGCGCCGACTGGATAACTAGACTGGTAAAAAACAGTGAGTGGCAAAAGCCACGCCCCCGCCCATCAAAGAAAAGATAAGCATCCCCTTCTGCTATGCACCTCTACCTTAAGTCGGCCCCATTACTTTTTGCGTGCTTTTAGATGCTTATGTTTTTCAATAAGTAAAAAATCATATAGATTATTGGTATGAATGATAGAATTACACCTGTTTTTAAAAGACCCGGTACTGCCACGATTAGCCATGAGCAGTCTGAGCAGACAAGACGCGATCTAGAAGATCTCTCACACTCGTATACACTAGCATTTTACTGCTGCGCTCTATACTTGAGCGGACAGAGCCCACAAGGAACAGCTAAATTTGCCGATATGGCTTCGTGTGTCGGGCAAGTGCTACCAGAAGAACACTCGTTAAACACCGGCACTTATAATTTTTACCAGTCACTTAGCACGAATGGCTTATTTTCATCACTCCTTACTATTGAGAACCCAAGCGCTAGCTCAAATTCTTACCAAGTTACCCCGAACCAAACACGTATATCTGCAGCCCCACTGGCAGGTGCATTAGCTGGGCTCTTTAGTAGTATGCCACTCGTCGGTTTAAATGACCTTGTCGGGGCTGTAGGCAACGCTGCCAGAAACGAGTGGACAACATATGAGAACATCGAACTACTGAGAAACCTAATATCTGTTGAATATGGTTCGGCTATCAGCCCTTCAGAACACTTGAGAGGTGAAGAGCTTAGACTCGCCACAGCTCAAGCAAACGTTCTAGGACGTTTAGGCGAACAAGGGCTTTTGATCAGGGTTCCTAGCGGTAATATCAGGGATGCTGATCGCTACCCACAATACAGGTTCACAGATAAACACTTAGCTATACGGCCCCACGTTAGAAAGGGTCTGTATTCAGAAAACGGTACAGATAGTTTGGTGAGGGCGCTATACAGATACCACATGGACGACAAGTGGATGCCACTTGCAAAGCAGGTGAATCCGATAAATGTCATTAACTCGAGGAGACTTGGCCAATTCCTGACTACCGGTCAACGTAGGGCCGGCCTATTGTTAGCATATGTGAAGCTGGTCGAAGCCGGTGTTCTCGAATTAGTCAAAGATGACGACTTCAAGCATAATCTTGTCGCTTTGAACACTGCCGGCCTTAGCCTAATAAAAGAGTTTGTAGATATACACGACGCCGCCAGCTCAGAAGATGACCAAGACTGGATCGCTCTTGCCCAACACGGAATGAGATGCACAAATCTTGTCCTCGGGCAAGCACATAGAGGCGAAACCGAGAACCTACGACGGCTAGTCGCTTCATCACGCTCAAAAACAAGTTACGCTAGAAGCAGCAGCGACTAGCGTAACATACTAGGCTCAGCTGATAGCGCTGACTACTAAGTCGCCTAGCTGGCTAGATTTTGGCTCCACATCTGTTGGTAAAACTAAAGTTTTAAGCCCCAGGCCCGCGGGGCCGAAGAACTCCTGCTGGTCTACATCATCTCCACTACCTTCAGCACATACAACCAGAGTATTATTCCTAAAATGGTCCATTCTTTCCGTAAAGTCGCGTGACGGCATAAGACCATTCACTCGCTTACCAGCAGCTGTCTGTCCTACAAACTCCGGTAGATCTAATATGCCTAGGTCTGCCATCAGTCCAGCGTACTTATCTCTTCTTGTCACCCAGGGCAAAATAGCTATATGCGCAGGATATTTACTAAAAGCGCTTAAACCGCCAGGCTCAACTGCCAGTAGTCGTATGCACTTTGAAATCATATAGCTAGCAGATAGTGAATAGCTCACGAATAACGTTCTGTCAGGGCGTAGATCCTGGCGCTTCACAAACATATTAAAGTCTGTGTTGAGCAGATCGTGGCTCGGCTCTACAGGATTCCCTAGTAGCGGATAGTAAAACTGATCATCAGCGAGACCAAGAGTCTCAGACAGACGAGTTCGTAAAGGACCAATAAAATCGTAATCATGATAAGGGCTCACTAACCCATCTCCAGAACCATAGCGCCTATCGTCTAGAGCAGGCTTTTTGCCGTGCATGAAACAGACCTTCTCGACTCCGCATATAGATATCATTTACCTATTATAACATAATACCGAATACTTACAAGAGTAAGCACCCCGAATACGAAGCTATTTCATCTAGACTGTCAGATGTTAATTTCGCAGGCTGGGTTTAAGCTATATCTCTTCAGGCACTAGTCTTGTTTGCTCCAGTGTATCTCTGTTCCTTAAACTAACCTTGCCGTCTTTTTCGAGTGTATCAAAATCTATAACTACGCACCATGGTGTACCAATCTCGTCTTGCCTGCGGTAGCGTTTGCCGATATTACCATTATCGTCCCAAACAACACGACCATATTTGCCTTGCAGCATCTCATACACCTCACGGGCCCTTGCAACAAGTTCTGGTTTGTTCTTTAGTAGTGGGCTGACGCAGTATTTTACTGGGGCGATATCTTCTGGTAGAGCAAGATAGACACGATCATTATCTGTATCTTCTGTATAGGCTTCTGATAGCGTTGCAAGCAACATGCGGTCTAGGCCAAACGTTGGCTCAATCACGTGGGGCACAAATGGGTCTGACCCGTCTTTAGGTCTATAGAGCATTTTTTCACCACTTTGATCCATGTGATTACTAAGATCAAAGTTGGTACGATAAGCGATCGCACCGACCTCTTTGGTCCCAAAACTAAATTCATATTCAAAATCAACTGTACGCTTGCTGTAATGTGCACGGTCCGCTTCTGGTACTTCTAGCTCATGCATTTTTTTGACGTCTAAACCAAGAACTTCGCACCACCTATAGAACTCCGCCCTAAAGTGTTCGAATCGCTCCTCCCAGGTTGATTCCTCAATAAAGTACTCAAACTCCATCAGGTTGAATTCGCGTACTCGGAACAGGAACTCTCTGGGGCTTATTTCGTTACGAAACGCTTTACCGCTCTGAGCTAGTCCAAATGGTAAATCAGGCTGCAAACTATCGACAACATTTTTGAAATTAACAAACATACCCTGCGCTATTTCAGGCCGCAAGTACGACATACTGTTGTCATCGCGCACCGGGCCCACATGCGTATCAAACATCAGGTTAAAAACACGTACTTCGGACAGATCATTACCGTCAGGGCTCTTAATCCCACGCTCTTTGATGATTTTGTTCATCTGCTCATGGGTCAGCTCTTCTGCATTTTCTACACCATTATCTTCTAGCAGGTGGTCCGCTCTATGGCGCTTCTTTGTCTCTAGATCTTCTACTAGTGGGTCGGCGAAACCAGCACCCGTATGCCCGCTCGCCTGCCAAACCTTGGGATTCATAAGGATCGCACTATCAAGCCCATACATATCATCACGCTGTTCAACGAACATCTTCCACCAGGCCTGCTCAATATTGCGCTTCAGCTGTACACCAAGTGGCCCATAGTCCCATGTGCCAGCCAGCCCACCATATATCTCACTGCCTTGGTATATAAACCCACGGCGCTTACACAGACTTGTTAGCTCGTCTAAACTTACATTACTCATTGATGATAATTATATCTGAATGACTCGATCAATGCTAAGTATCTGGACCGAGAAACTCATAATCTGTGTCTACCAGTTCATCAGGAGGGCGTATCTGAACATCGACATCACATGGGCCACTAGCTCGTGGACTGTAGTCAAAACGCAATAAGCACCCTTGACTCTTTCGCTGATGCCATGGAGCATTCCTTGGATTAGTAGTTAGACTGTTTATCCACCAGCTGGTGCCCCTCTCGAGTAGTACTGGTTCGCAGTCAGATGACCCAAATAACATCTCTACATCATCAAATGCAGTTAGCACCCTAAAGCTTCGATCATCGCGGTGCCCCAACCACGGACCGCTCTCCGGGCAGGAAAGAAATGCACCGTGGTATAAACCTTCACCCTTTTCATCGGTGAGGCAAGGAAATGCAGAGAGTACCGCACGGTAAGCTATGCCTATCTCCGTAAATATCTCTTCATCAAGCTGCAAAGGGTACACGTCTTCCGCAGGCCCGTCCCAACCATACGTCGACAACGCTACGATGCCAGGAACTTCTACGCGCGGATACATGTCTCTCTCCTGCTTCATTGCGTCCCGCATGAATGACCCAATATGAGTAATAAACTGCAACCTGGAGACATTATCATCAGTGTGAATGGTGTCTTCGCTGGTGGTCGTGCCTTTGCCGATGCTTGTTCTTTGTTTGCAAAGGGATGCGTTGAGAAAGAAGACG
>JBCCHY010000010.1:0-26915 GCA_039028495.1 Patescibacteria group bacterium | reverse complement strand
CTGAAGCCTTTTTCACATCTGTAATAGATATTGTGACGGGGCCGCAGCAAAAGAACCCAAGCAACTGTTTACCAAAAACATAGGTCTCTGCTAACACGAAAGTGGATGTATAGGGGCTGACTCCTGCCCGGTGCCGGAAGGTTAAGGGGAGCGCTATTGTGGCGCGAACTGAAGCCCCGGTGAACGGCGGCGGTAACTATAACCGTCCTAAGGTAGCGAAATTCCTTGTCAGGTAAGTTCTGACCCGCACGAATGGAGTAATGATCTGGGTACTGTCTCGACGAAGAGCTCGGTGAAAGTGCATTGGCGGTAAAGATGCCGTCTGTCCGCACCAGGACGAAAAGACCCCGTGGAGCTTTACTACAGCTTGACATTGGATCGAGCATATACATGTGTAGCATAGGTGGGAGACTTTGAAGCAGATGCGCTAGCGTTTGTGGAGTCACCAGTGAAATACCACCCTTGTGTATGTTTTATTCTTGACCTGGCCCTCAAATTACATAGTAATTCCGAGAGCTAGACTCAGCAGTAGGCATACAAAATTGAATAAATTTTGTATAAAGCGAAGCAGTTCTATATTCAACGTCCGATGACATCAATATTTGAATATAGAAGCTTACCTAACCTTTGGTTAATTAAGTTGGAGTGCTTTATCTATATGTAATGACCATTACATAACGCAATATTTTTTGCCTATTTGTTGAATTAACATTAGTGCTATCTTTTGGACCGAAATTATTTGTAATTTCAGGGTCAGGGACAGTGTCTGGTGGGTAGTTTAACTGGGGCGGTTGCCTCCTAAAGAGTAGCGGAGGCGTTCAAAGGTCGGCTAGCTTCGGATGGAAATCGAAGTGATAGTGCAAACGCATAAGCCGGCTTGACTGTGAGGCCTACAAGCCAATCAGGTACGAAAGTAGGAGTTAGTGGTCCGCTGGAAGACTTTTAAGTCACTGAACGTGGTGTCGCCAGCGCAAACGGATAAAAGTTACCCCGGGGATAACAGGCTTATCGCCCCCAATAGTTCACATAGACGGGGCGGTTTGGCACCTCGATGTCGGCTCATCACATCCTGGGGCCGTAGCAGGTCCCAAGGGTTCGGCTGTTCGCCGATTAAAGTGGTACGCGAGCTGGGTTTAGAACGTCGTGAGACAGTTCGGATTATATCCGGTGTGGACACACAAGAAACGTGAGAGAATTTGCCCCTAGTACGAGAGGACCGGGGTGAACGCACCGCTGGTGTACCAGTTGTGGTATCAGCTGCATTGCTGGGTAGCTATGTGCGGAAAGGATAAGCGCTGAAAGCATATTAAGCGCGAAGCCAACCTCAAGATTGCGTTTCTCTATGAGGACCCTGAAAGACGATCAGGTTGATAGGTGCAAGGTGTACGTGCAGTAATGCATTTAGCCGAAGCATACTAATAGTCCCACTGACTTTTTGTGATTTATGAAATCGCATCCTGGCTAGCCAGGTGTGAGTTCATAAATTCTACTCTCTAGAGTAGAGGTGTTGCAGATGGTTTGATTTTGGTGTTTTATTCACCAATCGTTAATCACACAATCAATTGTTTGGCCAATCATGGTCATCAACAAGTTTATTTCATGTCTTTAAGTTGCATAACATAAAAAGTTGGTGTCCATGGCGCTCGGGTCACACCTGTTCCCATCCCGAACACAGAAGTTAAGCCGAGCAGCGGTTACAATACTGCAGCACAAGCTGTGGGAAAATAGCACGATGCCAAATTATGCGCTTTAAGCCACCCTAATGGGTGGCTTTTCGCTTTATGAGAAGGGATGATTTTCTTTCTCATCGCGCGGTGTGATCAAGGATCACTCCGGCTGCTCATCCTTCAGAGCGGAGCCTGCTTACATTGGAATAAGTCCGACGCAAGCAGAGCGCCTTTATGCTGAGTAAAGTTGGTGCTGTTAACACGACCCCTCACGTAAGTTGGGCTAGCTGGAGTATTTGATCGGGGCTCATGTGTACAAGGTCTTCTACCTCTAGATGGGGATTAGCTGCTAGCGCGCCGTCTATGATCCATGAGCCGAGTTTGTAGAGTACAAATCGTCTGCTTGTTTCCTGGTCATAGAATTTGTATTTTCTGTAGTCGTAATCAAGCGGGAGCTGTAATACTTCATCTAGCCACTTATGCATAGTTTCATCATCTTTGTACATGCCGTATATCGGCTCACATTCGGTCCGCTCACGCTCAAACACGGTTGCCGCACCTTCTATGATGGCGGTGTCCAGCGCGGTAGGATCCACGAGCTTTCCGTCGTAGCCGGTCCACCTTTGAATAGTATGGTAGCTCTCATGGTATACAGCGCCTTCTAGCTCTTTTCGCTGGAGCTCCTTGTTCTTAAAATCAGGGTCATAGGCTAATGCGATTAGCGTAGGAGTTACTGCGAAGCCTCCTGTCCCTACGTCTGGGATGAGCCGTTTATTGTCCCACATATATTCTAGATCTTCTGAAAGGTCGGGTAGCAACTGCTTAACCTCTAGGATCCATTGATCTATTAGTGGAGCTAGCTGTTTGGCTAGGTTTTCGGGGATTGGCAGGGGCTGGTAGTCATCTGACATGGGTTAAGTATACCAATAAGCTAAGACAGAACATTGACAAATAAGCATAAGTATGATATTTTTATATCTGTTAATTCAAAAATAAACATGACAACCAACCAAAAAACAACTGCACCATTTGATCCTATGATTCCCGCATCTAGACCTGGCAGTCATGCCCCAGAGTTTTTTGTTCCTGCAGACATAGATCTTTCAAGTAAAGCTCGAGAAGCGCTCAGCACATTATTACTGAGCTCAGTAGCAGGTATAGCTATGTTCGGCGCTGGTGTGATTGGCGAGGCGAGGATGGCTAGTGCAATTGCCCCTGAAGAACAGCCTGTAGTAGCAGGTCCATCTGATGATTATACCCAGCCAGAAGTATCGACACCTGTTGTGGTTGGTACCACTAGCTATGTATCGGGGGGAGGGGAAACTAACGAGCCAGAACTACCAATATACACGGAAGCACAGACTGATGAATCAGTGGCTGAGCCCGCAGTCTTAACAACATTTACGGATCTATTTTCTGATCGTGAGGTATTTGAAGTGGGAGATGTAATGCCAGATCTAAGTAATCTCCCAGAGTTAAACGGAGTGTCTCCTGAGAGATCAGCTTTTATAATTAATGAACTATTGTCCAGAGAGATTGATGGTCGTCCCATAAGCATTAGGGGTGCAGTTGCATTAACGGGTATGATTATTAAAGAGTCAAAAGGGCACCCGAATGCAGCTTACTATGAGGACGCTCAGCCATCGTACGGACTGTATCAGGCAGCAGGTGTGCGGGCGGATGGCCTACCTCAGCCTGCTCAACCATGGACTGAATCCCATTTATTGGTGGATAGCCCCGTAGAGCTAGGAGCTGACAAAGAAGATATTATCACCCAGATAACCTTCATGTTAGAAGACCTACAGAAAGATCATAATGGCCCACAGATCGCCGAATGGCTCACATCTAACAATATTAGTCTTGATGAGTTGATGAGAAGGATGGGCGCTTGGATTAGGCCACTCGATCCAGAGGACGAGAGAGTGCAGTACGCTTGGGCGTTATACTATGCAATCTCTAACGCGCTAGAAGTTGAAGCAGCACAATCAATATCTATCTAAACTTTATTGACATAAGCACTAGTCTATAGTAATATACTAATGGTTAAAATTAATGTGCAAAAAAGAGGGTTTACCTATAGCGGGTAGGCCCTTTTGCTTTTAAGGAGAATGGCATGGCCGGAAGTCACGCAGGTGGACGATTAGCAAGAGATACAAACAAGAAAAGACATGGTTCTGATTTTTATCAAAGGATCGGCAAGCTAGGTGGCATGAAGTCTAAAAAGGGTGGCTTTGCAAGCAACAAGGTTGGCAAAGATGGCCTAACAGGCCGTGAGCGCGCGAAACTTGCAGGTGCTCGTGGTGGTCGTATCAGTAGACGGACAAAAGCCAAGAAGCAACACGCTGATTCAGTAGCTTCATAGTCTAAGCTTCAACCACGCGTCTCCTGACGATACATTGAGTTTCCATGGGTACTTTCCACTTTTTGGCACAGTTGATGCACGTGTATAGCAGCGAAACAGCTGACTGAATCCCGGCTATCTCACACTCCGGACACCTGGCCCTAGACAGAAGCCAGTCACGGTAGGTGTCCATGCAGTTTTCAACGTGCTCTGTAGGTATGTCTATATCGTATTTTGGAGCCAGTTCACTCGCTATTTGCCAGGCATCAGCCTCCATTTTCACAAGCTGTATGTCCAGCTGATATGACTTATGGGCAAGTTTTGCATGACCTATTTCATGGAGTAAGGACATGCAGGTTCTGTCATTTTTTGGGTAGTAGATAGTATTGATTTCTGGTGACCACACAAAGTTGTCGCCTTCCGTGAAAATAATCTCAGGCGAATCTGCAATGATCTGATCGAAGCTGCTCATGTTCCTTCTGACTGCAGTGAAAGCCTATAGCACCCTAGAATTACTGCTTCCTCGGGTCTACTCGCTTGAACTATGGGCGGGATGTCAACTAGGGGTGGCTTTAGTTCGTCGAGCTGCTGAAGCAGGGTGTGCTCAAATTTTGTAAAATGTGAACCAACCCCGCCGCCGATTATGATGATCCCGGGCTCAAGAACAGTTAGTAGATTGATGATGCCAATCGCTAGAACATGACAGACGTCATGCCAGGCTGTTTCGCTGTCTAGCTCGGAAGCCCGCACGCCGTATTTTTCGACGATTGCTTTGCCAGACGCGATATGCTCCCAGGTATCAAGCTTGCCGTTATGCTCAATTAGCATTTCGCCGCCTTCGCTATCAATATGGTGAGGGTCAAGTACCCCCTCGGTCACGACACCTGTCCCTATGCCGGTGCTAACTGTAATGTATAGACTTTGTTCTGGCTTTTCACTCAGCGACCAGTGTTCGCCTAGGGCTGCTAGATTAGCGTCGTTCTCTAGGATAACTCGTTTGCCAGTTATTTTTTTCAGGTCTGCTTTAATAGGGGCGTTTTCCCAGGGCAGGTTACCAAACTTTATGACCTCACCCTTTTCACGATTTATCTTGCCAGGAGCCCCAACTACCACTACTGAATCATCGAGGGTTAGCTTGTCTAGCATTTTCCCAAGCAGCTCCATGAAATCAGAGTAGTCTTTAGGTGTTGGTTCCTTTTTCGAGTAGACGATTTTACCCTCATCGTCCACCTGGGCGACGAGCACTTTTGTCCCTCCGATATCAACGCATGTTTTCATCTACCAAATAGCATATATAGAAAGCTCGAAAGATGGAAGCCATGTCTTGATAGACGAGTCTTGGGTTTACAGATTGTGACCCCTGGAGTACAATAGTGTGTAATCTGAAATATTAACTAATCAATTTAGTGCGAGTTCAGAAATACTTGAAAGGGAGTTTGTTTAAAACATGTCAAAAAAAATAACTATGGACGATCTACTCAAAGATGCAGACATAGCTCGTTTGCAGAATGGTGATGTCGTTGAGGGCGTTGTACTGTCTGTGCATAAGCACGAGGTCTGGGTAGATATCGGAGCGAGGGGGGTTGGTGTAGTTTCACGAAAAGAGCTCGGCTACGGAACTACTACAAAAGAAGGAGACACGGTTACGGCTAGTGTAATCGATCCAGAGACGAAGCAGGGTCACGCCCTATTATCTCTAAGGCGTGCCGCCAAAGACAAAGGATGGGAAGACATCGTAAAGATGTTCGAGGATGGTGAGACAGTTACAGTTAAACCTTATGACGCCAATAGAGGAGGCCTGCTTGTCGAACTGGACGGCGTTAGAGGATTCTTGCCGGTGTCTCAGCTGTCAGCCGATAACTACCCCAGAGTATCAAGTGCTGATAAAGATGAGATACTTCAGAAACTGCATGGCGTAGTTGGCAAAGAACTAAGAGTTCGTATACTAGATGCAAATAAAAAAGAGAATAAACTTATTTTCTCTGAGAAAGAAGCGCTCAAAGAGGATGTAGCCAAAAGATTCGCAGAGCTAAAAGAAGGTGATACGGTCAAAGGCGTTGTCACGGGAGTGATCGATTTTGGTGCGTTTGTGAATGTAGGTGGCATCGAAGGGCTCATCCACATTTCCGAAATATCCTGGGAGCGCATAGAGGATCCACGTAATCACATCAAGGTTGGCGAAGAGGTCGAAGCAAAGATCGTCGCGATCGATAAAGAGCGACTATCACTCTCGATCAAACAACTATCTGATGATCCTTGGCTACAAGAAGTTGAGAAACTTCCCAAAGGCACCACGGTCAAAGGCTCAGTCACTAGGATTACCCCGTTCGGTGCATTTGTCCAGATTAGCCCATCAGTAGAAGCGCTCGTGCATATTTCTGAAATGGCAGAGGCAGACGAGCAAGCTGACCCTGAGAAGGTATTCAAGCTGGGTGAGACAAAAGAATTCACTGTGCTAGATGTAGATAAAGATGGTCGCAAGATCGCTCTTAGCATGAAATAACACGCAGTTAAATACAAAAGGAGCTGACAGCTATGTCGCGGATAATCGAAATAGATCAATCAATCACTGTCAGCACCCTAGCTGAGCAGTTAGAGCTTCCTGCTGCTAGCCTTGTCTCAGAGCTGTTCAAGAACGGCATCATGATTACGCTTAATGAAAAGATAGATTATGACACTGCTTCTATTCTTATCTCCGAGCTTGGTATTGATGTTGAACTCAAGCAAAAGGAGCAGGATGTCCCTGTTCCTAAAAAAGACGAGGATAGGGAGGGTGCAGTACTCGCCGATCGGCCTCCAGTGGTTGCAATTATGGGTCATGTCGATCACGGCAAAACAAGCCTCCTGGATAAAATTAGAGACAGTAAAGTTGCTGACGGCGAAGCAGGCGGCATTACCCAGCATATATCGGCATATCAAATCGAACACAAAAATAGGCTCGTTACATTTCTAGACACGCCGGGTCATGAAGCATTTGCGGCTATCAGAGAGCACGGAGCTGCTCTTACAGATGTGGTCGTGATTGTAGTAGCAGCTGACGACGGCATCAAACCGCAGACCATTGAGGCAATTAGATTTGCCAACAAAGCCGGCGTAAAACTCATTATCGCCGCCAACAAAATGGACAAGGACGCAGCGGACTTAAACCGCGTCAAGCAGGGCTTAGCAGAGCAGGAGCTTCTACCCGAAGATTGGGGTGGCCAGACAACGGTCATGCCGGTCTCTGCAAAAACAGGAGAGGGAATAGACGAGCTGATCGACATGATACTGCTTGTGTCTGATGTTGAAGAGCTCAAAGCAGATACCCGTGGCCCAGCTGCAGGTCTCATCATAGAAGCTCATATGCAAAAAGGCCTCGGCCCTGTTGCGGTTGCTCTAGTTAATGACGGAGTTTTAAGTAGAGGCGATTTTCTAGTAGCAGGCAGTTCATACGGTAAGGCTCGAGTACTAAAGGATTCTAACGGCGCAGAAGTTCAGCAGGCTACCGCATCAACGCCTGTTACCATAAGTGGCCTCAAGTCATTGCCGGAGTTTGGAGATGATTTTCATGTCGTAGGATCTGAAAAAGAAGCCAAGAAGCTTGCGAGTAGCTATAGTAACTCACAAGGCGCGAGATCAAGTGGTATGACGAGTACGGAGATGCTTAGGATCATTAGCAAGAGGACATCGGTGGACGAGCTCAACATACTACTAAAAGCTGATGTCCAGGGCTCGCTGACATCTGTGAGTGATAGCGTTAAAGGCATAGATACCAATGAAGTATCAACCAGGATAGTAGGATCAGGTATTGGTGCTGTAGGCGAGAGTGATATTCGTACCGCAGCTGCTGCTGGAGCGACAATCTATTGCTTCAACGTTTCTGTACCTGCACAGACCATAAGGCTTGCCACGCAGCATGACGTTGAAATTAAATCCTATACAGTCATATATGAGCTAATTGATGACATAAAAGCAAAACTCGAAGACCTATTGAGCCCAGAAGATATCACAACAGAGCTCGGTACTCTAAAGATAAAGGGCATATTTAATACCACAAAGACGGAAGTAATCTGCGGCGGGGAGCTGCTTAAAGGTAAGCTGACTCTGCCCGCAAAAGCACGTGTGACTAGGGATAAAAAACAGATTGCCGAGGCTGAGGTCGGTAATCTCAAAAAAGGCCCAACAGATACCCACGAAGTTTTAGAGGGGGAGATGTGTGGCCTGACTCTCGTAACTGAGAGCAAGCTTACTCTCGAGGAAGGTGATCGTCTGGAGCTATATCGAGTCGAGACAATTGAGAGATCTTTATGATAATATTAATCGCAGAACTTAATCAGGGTGGAGACACATGTTTAAACTAGACGATAATTTCTTGCAGGAGATTGGCCTCGGAGCTTTGCCCCCTCAGGATAAAAACCCGATGCTCCAGCATATATACGAGACACTAGAACTACGTGTCGGAATGCGCTTGGCTGAACAAATGTCAGATGCCCAGCTGCAAGAGTTCGAAAGTTTTATTGAAAAAAAGGACGAGCAGGGTGCACTGAAATGGCTTGAAACCAATCTCCCAAACTACAAGGATGTTGTCGCAGAAGAGCTTAATAAACTAAAAGAGGAAATCAAAGGCAATGCCCCGCAGATAGTAGCCCAAGCCCAAGCCGCGGCCGCTAATCCGCAGCCTCCAACTGTTGGGTATCCTCCTCAGCCAGCATACCCACCGCAACCCGGTTATGCCCCAGCCCCAGGCGCATACCCACCACAGCCTGCCTATGCTCAGCCTCCACAACCTGGCTACGCCGCCCCTCAGCCAGCATACCCACCGCAACCCGGTTATGCCCCAGCCCCGCAGCAACCATCACCTTCAGCTCCTGGACCAGCATCTCAGCCATCGCCAACTACCGCGCCCCAGCCTCAGCCACCAGCTGCAGCACCACTTCAACCAGTTGAGGATAGTACTCAAACAGCCCCCACCAGTCAGCCTCTTGAGACTGCAGACAATTCAGCCGATGATACTACTGCTCAATCAACGGATAACGAACCAAAAGACGCGTAAAGGCGATATCACGGTAGTATGAAAGTCCTCTTCTGGAACGTATTCTACTATCCTTACGATAAACCGGTCATACCATCCCAACAAAAGCGAATAGCACCTATATTAAGTAAGGTCGATTCACTGAAGTGTGATGCAGTTGGCCTGGCCGAAGTTGAGGATAAAGTGGTTACGATCATTGAGGAGGGTCTACCTTCTGAGTCAGAACCACTGTGGGCTAGAAGCAATCGTCCTACTGAGAGGATAGGATTGCTGGGCAGGATAAGTAGACCCAGTGTACTCGACCTTGGCTATGACAACCGGGCGGCATTACTCGCTGAGGTGGGTGGTGTAACTATAGTTTGTCTCCATCTAACGTTTAGCCTACGCGGTAGCAGGATGCGTTCTGATCAGATTCAGAAAGTCTTGAGATCTATTGCAGGTAAAGAAAAGGTTATTATCATGGGAGACTTCAATGCACTTGCCTGGCAAAGAGAGCGGCGCATGTTAAGAAAACACGGGTTCAGCTCAGCTATGAAAAAAGGGCGCTGGCTTCGCCCGGTTACCAGCCCGGCTCCAGGCTACCGCAAGTATTATAACTGGTGGCAAAAACTTCTTGTTGGCAGGGGTATGTCCCCAGATGATATATACGTGCGCGGACTCAACATACATAGCTCAGGCGTGGTTTACTCAGAAAGCGATCATGTAGGTGTGTGGGCGGAGGTTAGCTAGCGTAAGCCTCGAATGTAGTCGTCTACATTCATGCTAGCTTTGCCCTGCGGCTGGACTTGATTAATTGCAAGCCATCCTTGAGTAGTGTGCAGGGCAATAATGCCTGTTTCTTTTAGGTATTCAATGGTACCAACTGAGTCCGTTTTCGTTTCAGATACGGCGCGTGCATTCTTCACAGTTAAGGTGTCTCCCTCAAAAACAATCGTACTACCAGGCCAGTCTGCATAGGCGATAACTTCTCTCTCTAGGCGAGATGCGTCTTTTTGGGGGTCTAGAAGGCTGAGGTTTCTGGACAGCATGGGGGTATAGGTTGCGCTCGACTGGCCTTGGTTCATGGGTTTTAAGGCTCCGCTCAAAACATCAGGAAGAAGAGAGAGCAATAGACCGGCCGAAACCTGACCCAGCTCATCAGTAATCAAAGCTTTACCCTTGGTGGTGTCGAGATCATACTCTGCAAAACCATAGATTGGCCCAGCATCCATCTCCGCAGATAGCTGTATTAGGCTGACACCCGTTTTGTCTACACCATCCAAAATAGCAGTCTCAATGGGTGTCGTGCCGCGGTACTCGGGTAGTAGTGAAGGGTGGATATTAAGTATCCCTAAGGGGAAATGGTCGATTACACTCTGGGGGATAATCATCCCAAATGCTACAAGTATTGCTAGTTCTGCGTCTAGTTCCTGCACGCAGGACATAAGGTCTGCCTTACTTTGCGCCCTGATAACAGGTATGTTGTGCTCCGCTGCCAGCTCACTGATAGGGTGCACGCGGGGCTTGCGACTTTTCTGAGGTGAATCTTTAATCACCAGAGCCTCTATTTCATAGCCTGCATCTATGAGCGACTTGAATATGTGCAGTTTAGAAGGAGTGCGTGTACTACTCAGTTGCTCATTTCCAAAGAAAATAATTTTGCTCATACTAGTCAGCGAGTATCCCGGCATCAATAATCTCTTCGTAGTCAACTTTCTCAAGCTTGCCAGACGGGCCATTAAGTCTTTTGAAGGATTTTTCGTCAGTTGCCCGATCAACTATGGTTATGCCTTTTATGTGGTCTACTTCATGCTGCAGAACTTCAGCTAGGAACCCCTCAGCTTTAAATCGTATCTCCTGGCCATGGATATTTAATGCTTTGATTTTGACCATGCTGTGTCTGGGTACCTTTACATAGTAGTCTTTGACACTTAGACAGCCCTGGTAGACTTCATTTACTTTACCGCCATATTTAGTGATCTCTGGATTTATCAGTACAACAAACTCTTGATTACTTTTATCGTCGAAATCTTCCCTGATAACTACTATTTTCCATGGTTTGTCGATTTGGACCGCAGCGAGCGCTACAGCAACTTCATGTTCACGGGCCTGCTCCCAGGCAAGTGTCTGAGTAATCATTGTATCCACAACATCGAGTATCTCCTGATCTATAAGGCCGACTTTACGGGATGCGGTTCTCAGACTAGGGTGGGGGAGCGTGATTATTTCGCTTTTTTTACTCATATTCAGCGCAATTATACAGGATTAGCCCTAAGTGGTCGTTACAGTAACCTGGATGGATCGAGTTCGACGATTTCGCTGCCCTCTAGCTTTTTTGCCAGGTCGAGGAGCATGCTTCGTTTTGGCGAAAATACGTTAATCACCCACTCATATTTACCGGCGATCTTTTCCTGCATGGCAGGTGATGGACCAGTGATATTAAGTCCATTCAACTGACTAAGCTTATCGGCTAGCTTTTGTGTAGCTCTCTGGGCTGATGCGCTGGATGCTCGTCGTACTCGTATAGATGCCGAGTATTTAAATGGCGGTAGGCCATGTCTTTTGCGTGCTACGAGCTCCCTCTCATAAAAGCGATGCCAGTCTGAATCGACAGCATCTAGGATTGTCTGGTTGTTTGGCTGGTATGTTTGTAGGACGACGTGTGTCTTTTCGATGTGGCCGCGACCAACTCTGCCAATGATTTGGTTAATCTGCTGAAAGAGCCTCTCGTTGGCTCTGAAGTCGGGTATCGTCAGGGAGTCTTCCGCGTTCACAATTACGACTGCTTCCAGCAGTGGCAGATCAAGCCCCTTTGAGATCATCTGGGTTCCAATTATTATTGCAGACTTTGTGCTTGTCGCTTCAGGGAGCTTCTCGCTGAGGGATTCGTTTTTGTTCTGGTCACTGTCAAAACGAAATGTTGGAGCATCTGGGAAAGCCCGAGAAACCTCGCCGGCAAGCTCTTTTATCCCTGGGGAACGGAATTCAATACTTGAGCTACATTTTGGACAGGTTGAGCGCACCTGCTGCTTTTGCCCGCAAACATGGCAGACAACCCTGGACATGTCTTTGTGTAGTACTAATCGATATTCACACTCATGACAGTTAGCTATCCAGTCGCATTGAGAGCATTTAACGAGCCGATTGTTTCCGCGTCTGTTTAGGTAGACAAGTGACTGATGGTCATTTTCAATACTGCTGCTAATCTGCCTAAGGGCAGCTTTTGACAACAGACCTTTATGGTTAGAGGACGCGAGATCTACAATATCTATTTGCGGTTTTGCGGCGTCTTTTAGCGCCTTCTCCGGAAGCTCTAGTATGGGGTAGCCGGCGGATGAGAACCAGTAATAATCCTCAACATTAGGTGTCGCAGAGCCACACACTACGAGACACTGGTGTTCGCGTGATAGCAGACTCGCCATATGTAGACTACTGTACCGGGGGTCGTTATCTTGCTTATACGAGCTGTCATGAAATTCGTCGAGTACGATCAGTCCTAGATTGCTAAGCGGACAAAATAGCGAGGACCTGGGTCCGACAATCACCAAAGGAGTTTTTGATTGCGAGACTGTCTTCCATATGTGAGATCTACGAGCTCTAGTCAGACCCGAGCTGTACTGATAGATGGGCTCGTTGATGTGTGCTCTGAGATACTCGTACAAGTGGTTGCTGAGACCAACTTCCGGAGACATGATGATGCATGACCTCCCTGAGTCAAGGGTGCGCTTGACGAGCTCTAGGTATACCCGGCTTTTACCCGAGCCTGTTACTCCGTGAATAAGTATTGGGCTAGTAGCCCCATGTCTAGCCGCCTCGGTAACTACCTTTTTTTGTGGAGTGGTTAGTTTTGGTGGCACATTTGTGGCAGCGTGAGCTGGGTGTGTAAGTCTTGATTTACTTAGACTCAAAGGTCCAACAAGCAATCCAGCTATCCCGGACCAGCTCGATGCGGATATCTTAGCTAGATTAAGTGACGCCTGTAGCATCTCAGCGGGGATTTTATAGTCTGTTTTGTCTAGCTTTAGGGCCTTTTTATTAGGCCCAGTTTCGGCAACAACTACCCCGAGGGACTTCTTGCCTCGAAAAGAAACTTGTACTACTGCACCTGAATCCACTGGTTCAGTAGATGAGTATGTAAACAGCTGAAAATGCTTATTCTTTGTTGCGACAAGGACATCATAATAATTCACTCTACTATTGTATTCTAGATGTAAAATAAAATCCTTGATTCACGGGTGTTTTCAATATATAGTGTTGTGTGAAAGACAATAGAGGTTATGTTAGACGTATTTATTACATCCAGAGTGAGACGCAAAATAGTGGTTGTTTATGCTAAGTACCCTGACTTTAAGACGCATGTCAGAGGACTGGCTAAACTGATTAAAGAAGACGCCGGCAATATACAGAGAGAGCTAAAGCGTTTAGAAAAAATAGGTTTCCTAATGTCTGAAAAAAAAGGCAATACGAAGGTCTATTCTACAAACAGAAGCTTCCCGATCTTTAAGGAGCTCCAGAGCATAGTGCTGAAGACGCAGAAGCCTTCGAAGAGGCCTACCTCCAACACCGGCGGCATAACTATCTAGTTCTCTAGACCAGCCAGCAACTAGGGTCGGCAAAAGCCGCTCAACTGCTGGCTTCACAGGCTATAGTCGATATTCTCCCTCCGGGAGTAACAGGTGCAGTGCTATTGCACAACAACCTGCTACTGTCAGACGCTCGTACGAGTACTCGCTATTCCGTCGACCAGCTCCTTGCAGGAGAAATTCGATTCTAGTTCTGTGTCTAGAGCCTAGATATCCTCAGAACGTAGGCATTGCTGTGTTTCTCATGGAGAAATGCCAAAATACTTCAGGGCATGTTTAGTATCAGGGCGAGTTGGTTTGTAAAGCAGTGATAGTAGTTGCATCTGATCGACCTCTGTAGTAGACTTATTGCCGATATGATTAGAGTTACACGTAAAGACAAGAAAGAATCTTCTGAAGGCATGCTACGGCGCTTTAACCGCAAGGTACAGCAGTCTGGCGTTCTAGCAAAGGCAAAGACCGGTCGTTACTTCGAAAAAGATATGAGCAAGAGAGAGCGTCGAGTACGCGCTATCTCTAGACGCTCACGCAAGTTCCCTTCAAAATAGGTCAGCGCGATGGCTTCTATGTATGAAGAACTAGAGTCCAAGATAAAAGATCTGCTACTTGGAGGGGATAAGACACAGGCCGAAGTCTACAAAATGCTCAAAAGCGCCCTGCTCCTGCAGGCTAAGGAGTTGTCTCTAGAAGCACCAGGTGACGAGATTTTTGTAGATGTCCTGCGTAAGCAAATCAAAATGCGAGAGGACGCTGTAGAGTCTTTCATAGAAGGTGGAGCTGCCGACAGGGCGGACAAAGAGCGAGACGAGGCAGAGCTACTAAAATCCCTGCTACCCAAGCAGATCAATGACGACGAGATAAGCGTGTTGATTGATGAAGTCGCCAATGAACTAGGCCTGACAGTAGAGCGATCCACGATGGGGAAGATTATTGCAGGTGTATCGGAGCGCGCTGGACAATCTGCAAGTAAATCTGACATTGCCCGCGCAATCAACAAGAGGCTTGCCTAATAATGATAGTTGTCGCAGGATCACCTGGAGCAGGTAAAACTACACAGTGCAAGCTATTGTCTGAGCAGCTCGGCTATATATGGATATCGGCTGGAGATCTACTCAGAAAGTACGCTGATGACGAGCATCGTGAGGTTATGCTGGAGGGAGAGCTAGTCGAAGACGCCTATGTAGATAGCTTGGTCGAGCAGGAGCTGAGCAAGTACCCTGACAGCGAGCATCTAATACTACTCGATGGATTTCCAAGAGATTTTCATGAGGCACGGTGGCTGCTTGAGGAGTACGGCGCAAGTATAAGTCACTACATCTTTATCGAGATAGACCAAAAGACGGTTATCCAAAGGTTAATGGCACGAGGACGCAAAGACGACACAGAGGACGCTATAGAAGAGCGGCTAAAGGTCTTTAAAGAAGAAACAGATGCAATAATAGAGTATTTTTCTGAACATGGAGTTCCCGTTATTCGAGTAGATGGTTCTGATACGATAGAGAATGTTCAGTCTTCAGTAAGAGAGGCGCTTCACATTGGGTAGGGTAAAGACTAGAGACGATATAGCTGCAATGAGAGAAGGTGGCGCGATGCTAGCGCAGGTGCTCCAGCTAATGAAGTCAACTGCAGCCCCCGGTATGACGGGAATTGATCTGGCGCAGCTTGCCACAAAAGAGCTGAAGTCACTCGGTGGTGAACCAGCTTTCTTGGGAGTCGATGGTGGTCCTGGAGTGCGACCATTCCCTGACGTTATCTGCATCTCTATTAGTGAAGAGGTTCAGCACGGCATACCAAGCTCGAGAGTGATAGTCGATGGTGATGTGATTAATTTTGATTTTGGTGTTAAGCACAAGGGCCTTATCACTGATGCTGGACTAACAGTCGGCATCGGCACTATATCAGAGGATGCTAAGCGGCTACTCGAAGGTACTCAGGCAGCACTCAGGGCAGGCATGGATCAGCTTAAAGAAGGTGCGTCAGTATTTGATGTATCTGGAGCTATAGAAGATACGCTCGAGAACTACAGGCTTGGGATAGTGTTAGAGCTCGTTGGTCACGGGGTGGGAGATTCTCTGCATGAGATCCCTGAAATACCCAATTATCGAACGAGAGGCAGACAACATATTTTTAAGGCGGGCGAAACTGTATGTATCGAGCCTATCGCAACCCTTGGAAGTGGGCGTATTGTGTTCGCGGATGATGGATGGACTATTTTGTCTGCTGACTCGACCCTGTCTGCACAGTTTGAGCATACATTACTAGTAAAAAAAGACGGTTGCGAACCCCTCACATTGATCTCATAAAGTTTTAGGGTAGCTATAATTATCATAGCAGTATATTATTGAGCTATGTCAAGGGAAGCTCACTATGTAGGGATTGATGTAGGTACAACAGAGGTTCGCTGCGTCATCGGGAGGGCGTCTTCAGAAGGGAGCCATCTCGCAGAAGTAGTCTCTATAGGGGTCGCTAAAAACACAGGTGTAAAAAAAGGTATTCTTGCTAATAAGTCAGATGTTGAGAGCGCGATAAAAGAAGCCGTAGATGAAGCCTCGCGCTTGTCAGGCTTAAAAGTACGTTCAGCCACAGTCAACGTAAACGGTGCACACATCAAGTCAGTACGATCAAAAGGTGTGGTAGCAGTTTCTGGTCCAAAAGGTGTTGTTAGTGACAATGATCGTGATCGGGCCGAAGATGCTGCGGTCAAAAGACTGAAGGTTCCAGCCAACATGGATGTCTTCCAGCTATATCCACGCAGCTACAAGGTTGGTGATCAAGCGGGTGTCAAAGACCCAGTAGGTGTCAAAGGTGAGCGCCTGGAGGTTGACGCACTAATGGTTGCCGGCTCGGTTAATTATCTTTCACGCGTAGAGACTGTATTTGAAGGTACGAATATAGAGATTAACGACAAATTACTTTCTTCGTTGGCTGCTGCCGAAGCGGTTCTAGACAAGCAGGTGAGGGAGCAAGGGTGTGTAGTCGTGGATATGGGTGCTTCGACTACAAACGTCTTGGTGATGGAGGACGGCGAGATCGTGTCCATGCAGGTAATACCCATAGGTGGACAAAACATAACACACGACCTTGCGATTGGACTCAAAGTATCAGCCAGTGACGCAGAGTTCATAAAGAAGGAATATGTAGACTTGTCGAGGCCCATAAAACTAGGGGTGCGCAGAGATAATTTTGGTGGGGGGGATGTAGAGTTCTCGTTCGAGGACGTATATACGATAGTTGATGCCAGAGTTGCCGAGCTGGGAGCAATTATTAATGACATAATAGAGACATCTGGCTTGTCTGGTCGACTCGTAGGTGGCGCCGTTCTAACAGGAGGTGGATCCAGACTACTTGGTATGGATGCCGCAATCGGTAAAGCTCTGGATATCAAAGCCAGGGTTGGATCACTTGTAGATATGACAGGCCAAGTTATGTCGATCAATCGTCCGCAGTACACAGTGGCTACCGGGCTCATGATCACGGATATGCTGGGCGGGGGTAGCAGCAGTAGACTAATTTTCTCAAGAATTAGTTCAGGTGCCAAGATGCTCGGAAGATTTACTAACAGGGGTCGCTAAGACCGATTATCAGCCTTGAGTAAGAGTTTTATTCCACGTATAATGTAGCTTAGTAGCTAACGTGGAGAGAATATATGGCTAAGCAGGTAGTCCCAGAAATAGAAACATTCGCGAAAATAAAGGTTGTGGGTGTTGGGGGTGCCGGAGGAGCAGCGGTTAACAGAATGATAGCTGCTGGCGTGCAGGGCGTAGAGTTTATTGCCGTTAACACAGATGCTCAGGCGCTACACCACTCTAAAGCATCGACTAAGCTCCATATAGGCAAAGACACAACAAGAGGTCTTGGCGCTGGTGCTGATCCTTCTGTTGGTCAAAGAGCGGCCGAAGAATCACGAAATGAGATCAAGTCCATGCTGGAGGGTTCTGACATGATCTTCATAACAATCGGCGCAGGAGGTGGCACAGGAAGTGGTGCCGCTCACGTTATAGCCGAGGTCTCCAAGCAGATGGGGATACTGACTGTAGGTTTTGCCACAAAGCCATTTGTATTTGAGGGGGATCGTCGTAGACGGAACGCAGAATTTGCTATCGAACATCTTGCTAGTAATGTCGATACGTTGATCACGATACCTAATGATAAGCTGCTGCAGACTATTGACCGTAAAACACCGCTACTCGAAGCTTTTAAAGTTGCGGATGATGTACTGAGACAAGGTGTCCAGGGTATATCTGACCTAATTACCGTCCACGGCATAATCAACCTAGACTTTGCCGACGTAAAAGCAATCATGGCAAACGCGGGTACTGCACTTATGGGTATCGGTAGAGCAGGTGGTGAGGACCGAGCAAAGGCTGCTGCGCTACAAGCGATTGAGTCACCGCTACTAGAGGTATCGATCGATGGCGCAAGAGGTGTGCTGTTCAATGTTATTGGTGGCTCAGACATGGCCATGCATGAGGTCAATGAGGCAGCTGAGGCTATTACAGAAGCTGCAGACCCAGACGCAAACATCATATTTGGTGCAACTATCAATCCCGATATCGAAGGCGAAATTATTGTAACGGTTGTCGCTACAGGCTTCGACGACTCTTACTATGGAACCAGAGGTTCTGCCGAGGCACCGGTCGTTGCCGGTTCAAAGACAAAAAAGAAATCGCCTGCCAAAAAGGAAGCAGACGAAATAGTAGCTGATACCGATAGCAACCCTGTCGATATCAGCGATATTGCAGAAGACATCGATACAACTCTCAACGAAGAGGGTGCGATTGATAAAGAAGTAGAAGACACGTTTAATGACGACAGTGGCCCTAGTATATGGGGTGACGAGCCTGAGGAAGATTTTGACAAGCCGACATTTCTACGAAGAATCACAAAACGTGGAAAGGATAAGCAATAGAGCTTATGCTTTGTAGCTTTTATAACTACAATAGATTGTCAAACACTACTTGTAGTACTAGAATTAGATTACACACACTATATATAGAGAACATTAAAACAAGGAACGCTACCGCATGAAGTGTATTAAATGTGATTTTGGCGACACTAGGGTAATTGAATCACGTTCATCAGGTGATGGTAGTAGCACTAGAAGGCGCCGTGAATGCCCAGAGTGCAAAGAGCGCTTTACAACCTATGAGCGGATCGAGATGCCCCAGCTGGTTGTTGTAAAGAGTAGTGGCACAAGAGAAATATTTAGCCGTGAAAAACTTATGAGTGGCTTGCTTAGGGCCTGTGAAAAGACTGCAGTAACTGCCCTGCAGATAGAAAATCTAGTCGCCGAAGTCGAAAAAGAACTTATTGACCTGGGTGACACAGAAGTGGCCTCTAATAACCTAGGGCAGATGGTGATAGAAAAACTAGCGGATATCAATGAAGTTGCCTACGTCAGATTTGCTAGCGTCTACCGCAGATTCGATACACTTGCCAGCTTTGAAAAAGAGCTAGAGCTTATTCGTTCCAGAAAAAACAAATAGACATATAAGTACAAAGCCGCTTAAAAAAGACTGATTTTTAGGAGTGGCTGGTATCAAGACTAGAGATAGTACTCATCGAACCTATGAGTAACGACTATCTTTGTTCTTGAATCATGATCGCACGCACTGGGATCTACAGAACAAAATACGTGTAAAAATGGAGGGTCTTTATGACTAAAGTAAAAAAGCTTGTTTTTAAGCGTCGCTTTACAACAAAAACAAAAAAGCCCTATGCTCATTTTAAATGGGTTGAGAGGGAATCAAAGATAGTAAACCCAGCAGATGGACGTATTGTCTTTAATCAGTCTGGTCTAGAGTTCCCAGACTCATGGTCTCAGAACTCTATCAACATAGTTGCTCAGAAGTATTTCGCCGGGACACCTGGTTCGGCAGACAGGGAAAGCTCTCTTAAGCAGCTCATTAGTAGAGTGAGTGAAACAGTTAGAACATACGGAGAACGTGAGGGCTATTTTGAGAGTCGGGCAGAAGCAGATGTGTTCGAAGATGAGCTAAAGTATATTCTGGCAGACCAGAGGGCAGCCTTTAACTCACCAGTGTGGTTTAATATTGGGCGAGACGACAGACGCCAGCAGGCTAGTGCGTGCTTTATCTTGTCAGTAGACGATGAAATGGAGTCTATTCTGAACTGGTATACAGAGGAGGGGCGTATATTCAAGTCCGGCTCTGGTGCAGGTGTGAATCTCAGTAGGATACGCTCCTCGTATGAAGGGCTATCCGGTAGTTCTGGTACTGCGTCAGGCCCGATGAGTTTCATGCGCGGGGCCGATAGCTCAGCAGGAGCGATCAAAAGCGGTGGTAAGACACGCCGTGCAGCAAAAATGGTCATACTCGACGTCGACCACCCAGATATTGAAGAGTTCATTTCGAGCAAAGCAAAAGAAGAGAGGAAGATACGCACCCTTTCTAATGCAGGTTTCGACATGACTCTAAATGGTGAAGATGCGCATAGCGTTCAGTATCAGAATGCAAACAATTCAGTTAGGGCCAGCGATAAATTCATGCGTGCTGTTCAGGATGGAAGTAAGTGGGAGCTAAAGGCCGTCACTAGCTCTGAGACCATCAAAACAGTCAGTGCAAGCGAGCTCTTTGAGCAGATAGCACAAGCAGCATGGGAATGTGCCGATCCTGGTATGCAATTCGATACAACCATCAATAAGTGGCACACTACCCCGAATGCAGGTCGAATAAATGCCAGTAATCCTTGTAGTGAATATATGCATCTGGATAATTCTGCGTGTAACCTCGCATCAATTAACCTCCTGAAGTATTTGGGTAGTGATGGTCAGTTTGAGGCTGCAGACTTTGAACACACGGTAGAGATTTTGACGTTAGCACAAGAAATACTAGTAGGTTATTCGCAGTATCCCACAGACAAAATTGATAACAATACACGTGCCTATAGGCAGTTAGGGCTAGGCTATGCCAATCTCGGTGCACTACTGATGGCAAAAGGATTACCGTATGATTCTGGGCAGGGCAGAGCTCTGGCTGCCAGCATTACTGCTCTACTTAGTGGGAGAGGATACGCAACGAGCGCTGCTATTGCAGGCAGGGTGGGTCCATTCAGTGGCTATAAGGACGATCAGGACTCTATGCAAGCGGTTCTTCGGATGCACTACGATGCACTAGAGAGCGTAGACAGCAGAGCCGTAGAGGGATCGCTATATGAATCAGCCAAAAAGTCTTGGGCGGAGGCTATTGATCTAACGAGTAAGCATGGGATCAGGAATGCTCAAATAAGTGTCCTGGCGCCAACGGGGACAATCGGACTCATGATGGATTGTGATACTACTGGGATTGAACCAGACCTTGGGCTAGTTAAATACAAGTCCCTCGTAGGCGGAGGGAACATGGTCTTAGTGAACCAGACTGTCCCGCGGGCCCTAACTACTTTGGGCTACAGCGAGCAACAAATCCAAGAGATAGTCGAGTATATAGATAGTAATAACACGATTGCAGGTGCCCCGGGCTTCAAGAACGAGCACCTGGACGTATTCGCATGTTCTATGGGGCACAACGTAATAAAGGGTATGGGACATATCAGGATGATGGCAGCCGTGCAACCATTTCTATCTGGCGCTATTAGTAAAACAGTTAACATGCCAGAATCTGCCACAGTCGAGGACGTGGCGGAAATTTACATGGAGTCTTGGAAGATGGGGCTAAAGGCAGTTGCTATATACAGAGACAATTGTAAGCAAGCACAACCTCTTAGAACACAGGAGTCTCAGCCAGAGAGGGCTGAAAGTGTGACACTCGGTGCAAGCTCACGACGTGACATGCCACGCTCCCGTTCGTCAAAGACCTTTGAATTCAGAATTGCTAGCAGCAAAGGTTTTGTGACCGTCGGTGAATACGAGGATGGATATCCGGGAGAGATATTTATACGTGTAGCAAAGCAGGGCTCAACACTGGCTGGAGTGATGGATGCTTTTGCTATTAGCGTCAGCCATGGGCTTCAGTACGGTGTCCCACTGAAGTCATACGTGAAGGCCTTTAGAGGTATGCTGTTCGCACCGAGTGGACTAACAGATGATGAAGATATTCGTACCGCTACTAGCCTTGTAGACTATATCTTTAGAAAGCTGGCAGATATGTATCTCAGCCTAGAAGATAGGGTCGAGCTAGGGCTGGCAGACTTTACCGAGTTACTACCCGATACTAAAAGTGAAGGGTCCAAAGCTGCTTTAACTCAAGAGGGAGATCCTGCCATTATAGTGGCCGATAACTCCGCCCCGTTATGTAGCGATTGCGGTAATCAGACGCAAAAATCGGGTTCGTGCTATGTATGTAGCTCCTGTGGTTCTACCACCGGATGTAGTTAAGGAGGGAGGGCACCTCCCTCCTTAGACGCAGGCAAGGCAAAGCCTTGTCTGGTGATCCCCCCACCGGAAAACAGAATCTATTTATGATGAGCAAGTAATCGTAAATAGATGCATTTAGAAAAAGCAGGAGTAGCTCATTACTCACTATTAACTGGTATAGTGAAGGTCATGAATAGAGGAGCATTTGCGGTAGTTTGGAGAAATGACAAGATTCTACTCGTGAAGTTCCCGGATGGAATAGGCGAACTGTCTCTTAAATGGGCGCTACCCGGAGGGCTCGTTGACCCGGGGGAGAGTTCACAGCAAGCTGCAGAGCGTGAGACGCTTGAAGAAACAGGGGCTAGGGTGGGGGCTCATTCTGATCATTTTTATAGCAAGACTGTAGGCGCTAACCTAGAGCTATTCTTTCACATAGCCCAGTATATAGATGGCAAACTGCGACCGCAAGAAGGGGAGACGATTGACCTGGGTTGGTTTACCGGTGAGGAAGCAATAGAGCTTGACCATGCCTACCCAGACACAATGGGCATCATAGAACGATCTTTCACTTGACCTCTTGGTCTGTTAGCATAAGGGGTATGAGAACAAGAATTCTTTATAGATCTAATACCGAGAGTGAGCCAGCCGTAGTCGAGTTTGTGAAGAGTTTAGATAGATCTGATCGAGATAGGGTGGAGTTGGTTGATGTTAACAGTCGAGACGGCGATGGCCTAGCTCGACTTTACGGTATTCAGAAGTACCCTAGTGTAATAGTAACTGCAGTTGACGGCACTCTAGTTCGATCCTGGTTTGGTGGACTACCCCTAGTATCTGACTTCACGTACTATCTCCATCAAAACTAAATTAAACCCCAGCTTGGTAAAATTTATCCACTCTTACAAGGACACTCCTTGCAGTAAGGAAAATGACATTAAGTTTGATGATGATTTTTTTACAGTGGGTTGGTACAATAGTCTGTAGTTCGGTGAGATGCATTCCTTGTTCCTAAGCGACCAGGATGAGTGGTTATCAGCCACGAACGCATGAGAAAGAACACCCATATAGGGTTAGTAGAACCTCACGCTACTGAGAGTCGGCGTCACGACCAAAACTAAGTGCCAGCTTGTCTGGAATCTGGATGGGACCTCCCAAAGACTGGGATCCAGAGGATATAATTCAACCACCAGGAGCAACCATGGCAAAAACCTTCACTAAATATGACAAAAACGTCTATTCAGAGATGGAAAAAGCTATTATAGAGCGTTGGAAATCTGACAACACATTTAGTAAATCTGTAAGTAACAGACAGGGGTCAGACGATTTTTCTTTTTATGATGGACCGCCGTTTATAACTGGTGTGCCGCATTCAGGGCATCTACTAATCTCTGCAGTTAAAGATACTGTTGGTAGATATCAGACGATGAAAGGTAAGTATGTTGAGAGACGCTGGGGATGGGACTGTCATGGTCTACCAGCAGAAGTTTTTGTCGAAAAAAGTTTAGGCATAAAAAACAAGAAAGAAATCGGAGACAAAATATCCATTTCTGACTACGTGGCTGCGTGCCGAGATGCAATGGTCAGGACAGGTACAGAATGGGAAGACACAATTGACCGGGTTGGCCGATGGGTAGAGTTTAAAGGCGCGTATCAAACAATGGATGCCGAATACATGGAATCCGTATGGTGGGCGTTCAAAGAGCTATACGATAAAGGCAAGATTTATGAGGGCGAAAAGATACTTGTCTACTGCACAAAAGACGCCACACCTATCAGTAAGAGTGAAGTTGCTATGGAGAACAGCTATCAGACTATTACTGATCCAAGTGTTTATGTCTATCTTGAGCTTGAGGGTCGTGATGAGAGTCTTTTAGCCTGGACTACAACACCGTGGACACTGCCTGCAAATGTTGCTGCTGCTGTGCATCCGGACCTACAGTACACTCTCGTTAATTACGATGGTAAAAAATTCTATATAGCGTCTGATGCAGTCGAGCGTGTTATGACAGATGAGAAACATAAACCTCTGAAGTACACAATCGAAAAAACAGTCAAAGGTAGTGAGCTGGTCGGACTCCGGTACCACCCGCTATTTGAGAGTCATGGGCCGAAAGCACATAGGGTTCTTGCTGCTGATTTTGTTACATCTGACGATGGTACAGGTATTGTCCATGAAGCCCCTGCTTACGGAGAAGAGGATTACGATCTCTCTCAGGCCGAGGGTGTGCCGATAATCTCCATCGTTGACGAAAACGGTAACTACACTGCTGGTAGATGGATAGAGCAGAACATCTGGGATGTTAATAAAGAGATTGCTAAAACACTAGTAGCAGAGAACAAGGCGCTCAAAGTTGAATACATCCAGCATGAGTATCCACATTGTCACAGGTGTGGCAATAAGCTGATGTATAGAGCCCACCCCAGCTGGTTTATGGATATAGAGGGGCAGCGGCAGCAGATGCAGGACGCCATCGCTGAGACCAGCTGGACACCGAGGCATATACAGGAGGGTAGATTTAAAAACATCATTGACTCTGCCCCTGATTGGAATTTGAGCCGTGATCGTTTTTGGGCGACGCCTATACCAGTCTGGAAAGGGCAGACTAGTGATGGCACAGAAGTCATAAAGGTAATAGGCAGTTACGAAGAATTTAAAAGACTAACAGGTAAGAGCCTGGATGATTATCATCTACCCCAGGTCATGAATGTGGTGTTTGAGCTTGATGGGGTGCAGATGCATCACATTGGTAAGGTGCTCGACTGTTGGTTCGAAAGCGGTTCAATGCCGTTTGCTCAGTTTCACTATCCATTTGAGAACAAGGATAAGTTCGAGAGGCTATTCCCGGCTGATTTTGTAGTTGAGGCAATTGATCAGACCAGAGGCTGGTTCTATTCTCTAACCGCGGTCAATGTTGGTCTTTTTGGCAGGGCGCCCTTTAAAAACCTCATCTGCACAGGATTTATCGTCGCCGAGGATGGTAAAAAACTCAGTAAAAAACTGGGCAACTATATAGACCCGGTAGAGCTTATGGACAAGTACTCTACAGACGCTTTCAGGCTGCTGACAATGAGCTCGCCTCTACCTAACGGCGAGAATCACCCCCTCAAAGAAAAAGACGTGGCAGATGCTCAGCGCAAACTAAACACACTCAGGAGCACACTAGAGTTCTTCTTGCTATATGCCGAAGCAGACAGCTGGTCTGCGGGGCAGGAGCATTTGCAGCTCCCAGACAGTGATAATTTACTTGATAGATGGGTATTACAAAAGCTTAAACAGACGGTTGAGGGTATAGACACAGGTTTGTCGAGCTACGACCTATCTGCTGCAGCTAGGATGATTGCACCGTTCATCGATGACCTTTCCAATTGGTACGTGAGACGCAATCGCAAAAGATTTTGGAAATCTGATAACGATGTAGATAAGTCAACGGCCTATCATACACTCTACTACTGTTTATTGACACTTGCTAAGGCAGTCGCTCCTATAACACCATTCATCTCAGAGGAGATTTATGGACAGCTCTCAGCTGATGAAGATTCAGTACACCTGCAGGACTGGCCACAGTTAGAGCTTACAGATGACAGCAGTTTGGTAGAAGACATGGCGAGAGTACGCAGGTACATCACTGACGGTTTATCAGAGCGAGCAAAATCAGGAATCAAGGTCAGGCAACCGCTCGCAGCATTGAGGGTAACAGATACAGAGGATGTCTCTCAGGAGCTCAAAGAGATAGTAATAGAAGAGATGAACATAAAAAAAGTCACTTACGTTCAGGGTGACTACACATTGTCACTAGATACAGATCTAACAGATGAGCTACTGGCAGAAGGCTTCGCTAGAGAGATCGTGCGCGCCATTCAAGCAGAACGAAAACAACAGGATCTAGAGATAAGCCAAAGGATAAAGGTTAGTTTAGTCAGCGAATCTGCAGAAAACATACAGACTCAGCTTAAAGGAGCACATACTGATTACATAAAGCATGAGACCTTGGCTGATCAGTTGGATTTTGTCACCAGTAATCCTAGTAATGGGATGCCTACATTGAAGCTAGGTAGCGAGAGCATAGGTGTACGGGTACAGATATAGAGTATCTTGCTCTCCCAAAAGTGTTTACAAATAGCTCGACATCTGTTAATCTGTGAGCCGATTTAGGAAATTTATAGAGTGAAAAAAGCAATCATACAGTCCGGCAGTATTCAGTACCTAGTTAGCAAAGGCGATACAATAGAGGTAGAGCTGTTAAAAGATGCTGGTAAGACAGTCTCTTTTGTTCCGTTAATGGTTATTGAAGGCGATACGGCTGTAGTAGGCACACCAGAAGTAGCTGGTTCAAAAGTAACCGCTAAGGTAATCGAACCTGATGTTAAAAAAGACAAAGTAACCTCTATAAGATTTAAGGCAAAAAAGAGAGTTAACAAAAAACGTGGTCATAGGCAGCGAAAAACACAACTAGAAATCACAACCATATCTTAAGATTTATCCACAGTTCCTGAAGTCTAGGCCGGTAGACTAAAACACAGAGATTTTATATCTCTGTAGAATTTCGCCACTATTGATCATTAGTTTTAGCTAAATATTAGTGTAGAAAAAGCAACACTATAGATGTTATGGTTATTTTCTCTGGGGTATTTTGGAGTAAATGTATATCCAAGTTAATAAACTAAGTAATGTTAAAAACGCTACATAAAGACATGTTACAGCCCAGCCTCATGCCATCAAAGCTACTATCTGTGTATAAAGTTGTTGCACAGATAGTAGCTAATTGAACACATAAGTGGGAGAATTACAGTGGGTTTTCTCTCTGCAAATAAGTTTAGAGAAAAACCTTGGGCGCAGTGCTTCGAGCTAATCTCGCAAGATCTCGAGGCAACTATGCTGCTTTAAAAAAGAGAAATAAAATTCTCAAACAAAAAGCACATGAACAAACAAAACTCGCAGAATCTACGCAGTCACCCCTATGGTGAAATGTATGGATTAGGTTTCAAGAGCCTAATCCTTTTTTGCGTTTCTGTGTTCAATATTTTT
>JBCCHY010000009.1:0-33499 GCA_039028495.1 Patescibacteria group bacterium | reverse complement strand
TCGTACAACACCAAAAGTTATGACCATGGCAGCGCAACTAATGGCCGCTGGGGCCAACCAACAGTTGATTGCCGATAGTCTGGACATATCTGAAGTGGCACCTGCACAAGTAGGGTTAAAGGATGAGACGAATGTGGCTAGTGACTCAGATGATGAAGATGTAGAAAGCGCCGACTCAATAAAGATCTCTCACGATGATCCTAAAATGGAGCCCATTCAGTCAGACGATCAGAAAGAAGATGATCAGAAAGAGCCTAAAAAGGCCGACATAGACCTGGATGCAGACGTAGCGTACGGCTCAACAGGTCTAGAAGCAGAAGACAGATCAAAAGCTGATGCCGAAACAGAGGGTATACATATAGACGAGAATGGCATGCTCATGAGTGAAGAAGAGGTAGACATAGCAGACCAAATTGGCAGCAAATCATCAGGTGGCAGTGCGCCAAAAGGCGTCACAGAGGGGCCTGACCGCAAGCCGGTAGGTCAATCCTCGCACACCGCTGTTGATACTGGCCAGAGCTTTGTTATGGGTGGCAAAGAAAAAAGACTAGAGCCACTTGAAGATTCAGCGTCAGCTGACTTTGGTCCTAGGCTGCCGTCTCCAGCTGAGATGGAGGCTCCGGATGCGCTAGGGTTGGCTCCAAAAGACCCCGCTAGCTATACGTCTCTCCCAAATCCGGATGGTCATAAGACTCTAGAGCAACTAGATCAAGCAGTTGGCAAGACAGAGCCAGTCGCCAACATCAATGCGACATTACCAGCCCCGGACGCAGCTGCAGCTCGTGAGCAAGTTACAGAGGCAATCGCTGCCAATATACCCAACGAAGCTCCACGCCCCGCCAAGGCTCTGAATGCTCTTCCGCTCGAAGGGCAAGACCCCTTGGTCCCGATAGATCACTCCAACCTGCCAGAATCATCTGATAATGGAGCCCCACCATTACCGCCACCTCCGACCAACCCTGCAGCTAATGGGCCTGGGTTAACCCTCCCCAACCCTAGTTAAGGAGGGAGGATACCTCCCTCCTTAGACGCCGGGAAGCTGTAGGCTTCTCGGGTGATCCACCCACCAAAAGCAGAATCTATTTGTGATGATCAAGTAACCACAAATAGATACGTTTTATTGACTCCACGCATAATTCGATTCTAGCTCTGTGTCTGAGCTTAAGGTACGAGGAGCGCTTAGTAGGTGCTTGTGTTTGTAACCATGTAGCAGCATTGCTAATATCACAGTTGTGAGAACAAGAGCTTTAACTGGACACACCTTTGAGATCCCGCAGTATAGTGAGGACTATGGACCAGGATTCTTGCTAGAAACGATTAAGCGCGTACCCTTGTGGGATGTTACCGGTAGCCACATCATGTACTGCATGAGTCCTAGTAGAGGCCATCGACTAGTACGGCCATTAGTCGAAGCAAAAGGTTTAGGTATCGAGATTAGTCTGCCAGGTATAGATGGATTTGGATTTATTTGTAACGACAGACGTGAGGAGTCGGGTTTCTTAAAGACGCCCTTGTCTCCATCGCTGCTTTTGCATAAATCCCAAGGTAGGGGTGGCTCCTGGATGGGTACGGTTGAGCTTGACACTGAACCAGTTGGCAATGAAATATTCTTATGGCGTGACGGTGTTCAAGCCTTAATTAGTTTTTCGATGGGAAAGCATCGAAAAAAGGTTCTTAAGTCAGAATGAACGGCTATCTTCTTATAGATAAACCCGAAGGGTGGACATCTTTTGATGTTGTGGCTAAGGTGCGCTCTACTTTACAAAAAGAGCTACGACAGCAAGCAGGTGAGCGTCGAAAACTAAAGGTGGGGCATTGCGGGACACTAGATCCTTTGGCAACAGGTCTTATGGTCATTATGGTTGGCAGTTACACCAAAAGATCTCAGGAGCTGACAAAGCTAGATAAAGTCTACGAGGTAGAGATGATGCTAGGTAGCAACAGCACCACTGCAGACGCTGAGGGCGAGCTAACAGAAGTCTCAGATATGCAGCCGGAAAAAGAAGAAGTGGTCAAAACTATAGAGAGCTACATCGGTGGCATCATGCAGACACCTCCTGCGTATTCTGCGATTAAGATTAATGGGCAGAGAGCCTATAAGCTGGCTAGAGCTGGTAAAGAGGTAAAACTACAACCTCGACCGGTAACTATTCATTCAATTAGTAATATTGGCTACTCTTATCCAAGAATAACGTTTACCGTACACGTTAGCAGCGGCACGTATATAAGAAGCCTAGTGCAAGACATAGGTAGTGACTTGTCTACAGGAGCCTATATGAGCGCTCTACGCCGCACCAAGGTAGGCAACTTCGATCTCGCCAACGCAACACAGACAAATGTCGTAGATGGCTCAAAACTCCTCACGCTTGATTAGCAGGGTGTGGTGCGTGTATTTTTGTTGCTAACGCAAGGATAAAAAGTGAGAACTGATCTAGATATTTCCCGCTGGGGCGCAAATAAGCCAATCAGTGAAAGAACCGGACCAAGGTATGCGTCCCTGCTAAGATCGGTCGCTACAGAATATGAGATAGAGGCTAAGGCAATAGGAAAACATCCAGTGGGGCTGATTGAGGAAGGTGTTTTAAACGGAGAGTTCGCTGACCACAGACTGTGTTGGCAGCCAAGCTTCCCAAGTCCAAAGAATAAATACCAGGTTGCACACAATCACAGGAATAGATTACGAAGAGTTGGTGAGATCGCTTCCTACAGCTGCTCAGACGCAGGGTTTGAAATAACAACATTAGATGAGATTGGCAGAAGCACCAATGATTACTTCAGGTGCGGAGTAAATTCAGGTATTAGTTTACTAAGACTTTTTGGTGGCAGGACGGACAAAGTGAGAGATAGATTGTACGGGCTACCTTTTCATAGTCCATCTGGTCAAATATGGCAGCTTGAAGAAATTGCTAAGATAATTTCTAGTGACGAATGTGCGGAATCTATAGGTTTTAAGGTTAACTTTTTAAAACTATTTGGGTTTGATCTAGAAGAAGTTGGAACAGTAGTGAACCTCCTGCAGGAGAAATATCCGAGCGTTTTTTTACAGGTGCCAATTGAGTCTTACAGGCTTGGTATGCTGCACTATGTATTTATTCAGAGTGTTGAGAATGGAGTTGTATACTACTGTGATCCCAAACAGGCGAATGTAGATAATACAGCTGGTCGGCAGTTTATGGGCATGACCAAATTTATGAAGCACTGGGGTGTGGGTCACATGATTTCGTATCTGAGCTTTAGCAGCGAAGAGGTTGAAGAATCGGCTGACATCTGTTAGTATTTTCTCAACGCCATCATCTATTTAAGCGAGAAAATAAGGAGTTTTTGATGATCAAAGCCGATAAAAAGGCCGATGTAATTGCGAAAAGTGCCCGGAGCAAGGGTGACACTGGTTCACCGGAGGTTCAAGCCGCCGTACTAACTGAGCGCATTAATGAGGTGACCGAACATCTCAAGACAAATAAGAAAGACCACATGGCACGTAGAGGCCTATTACAGATGGTCGGTAAGCGCCGCCGCCTACTTAACTATTTAGCGCGCAAGCAACCTGCTAAGTATCTAGAGACAATCAAGACACTAGGTATCCGTAAGTAGTTTTGCCCTAGTTTGCCGCAAACTACAGTTTGCGGTTCTAGTGGGGCAAAGAGCAGGGTTCAACTGCCGCTCCAGGTGTAAATACAAGTAAGCTGGCTACAAAGGAATAGATATTGGCTACTTATTGCGTCCGCAATGAGCACCCTAATCTGTATCTTTGGTAGCCGGCATTTATTCCAAGGATGGTCCTTGGAAGAGGAGGATGAATGGACATAATTAATCCATTTGGTAAGTCGGTTATCTCTGTCAGCACACAGTTCTGTGGACGCGAGCTAACCCTAGAAATTAATCGAGTAGGTTTCCGTACTCAGGGATCAGTAATGGTGACCTACGGTGACACGGTCGTATTGGGCTCAGCCAGCGTTTCAGATGTGAATCCGCACCTGGACTACTTCCCGCTAAGTGTTGAATACGAAGAACGCTTTTATGCAGCTGGTAAAATCAGTGGCTCCAGGTACATCAAAAGAGAAGGCCGGCCATCTGATGATGCGGTGCTAACAAGCAGATTAATTGATAGACCAATCAGACCACTATTCCCTAAAGGTTATCGTAATGAAACACAGGTGGTTGCGACTGTACTGTCTCTAGACCCAGAGATTCGTCCAGACGCGGTCTCTATGATTGCAGCCAGCTCAGCACTCGTACTAACTGGTTCGCCATTTGATGGACCTATTGGTGGTGTGCGTATCGGTCTTGTAGACGGCGAACTCAAAGCCTACCCGACTAAAACCGAGATGGAGAGCTCAGATCTCGACATCATGGTCGCTTGTGTCGAAGACGGTGTAATGATGGTTGAAGCAGGCGCAAACGAGGTTAGCGAGCAGACGATAGTAGATGCTATGAGGCTCGCCCATGAATCACTACAACCAGTTATTGCTCTGCAAAAAGAGCTCGCAGAAAAAGCTGGTGTAGAGTCGTTTGAGTACGAACTGGCTCTGCCCGACGAGTCGGTCAGCAGCAACGTGAGCGAGTGGCTTGAGGATAAGCTAGGAGAGCATGTTAGGGGTGAGTACGCAGAGCGTAGCGCGAAACTCACTGAGCTTAAGGCTTCATTCAAAGAGCATTTCCAGCAGGTCGCTGGCGAAGATTGGGACGAGCAAAAGAACGACTATATGGATGCCTTCTCGTTATCAGTTGATAAAGATGTTCGCGCCGGCATAGTAGGTAGTCAAACTAGACCAGACGGTCGAGGTATGACAGAAGTCAGATCACTCAGCAGTCAAGTAGGAGTGCTGCCGAGGACGCATGGTAGTGCCATCTTTACCCGCGGCGCCACGCAGGGCCTAAACATTGTTACGCTGGCCCCACTTAGTTATGCTCAGATGGTTGATACCATGGAGCGTAACGACGAGCGTACGTACATGCATCACTACAATGCTCCTGGTTACACGATTGGCGAAGTTAAGCGCATGGGTAGCCCAGGCAGACGTGAGATAGGTCATGGATACCTGGCTGAGCGTGCTCTGAGCCCAGTTCTCCCGAGCACAGAGGTCTTCCCGTATACAATTCGCAGCGTTACCGAGATCATGTCTCAGCACGGTAGCACCAGCATGGCTGCTACCTGCAGCAGCTGCTTGGCTCTAATGGACGCTGGTGTGCCTCTGACGGCTCCAGTTAGCGGTGTAGCTATGGGTCTGATTATGGATGGTGACAAGCCGATCGTACTCACTGATATTCAGGATGCAGAGGACTTTGCCGGCGATATGGACTTTAAGGTTACGGGCACACCCAATGGCGTAACCGCACTACAAATGGACATGAAGGTGCACGGTTTGCCAGTTGACGTGCTTGAACAAGCATTAGAGCAGGGTAAGGCCGGCAGAGCTGATATTCTCAAGCATATGCTTGAGGTACTTAGCAGGCCACGCAAGGAACTCAGCGAGCATGCACCTAGGGTCGAAACAATCATGATCAATCCCGAAAAGATCAAGACAGTCATAGGTAAAGGTGGCGAGACCATTCAGGGTATCATTGCTGAAACTGGTGCAGAGATTGACATTAATGACGACGGTCAGGTGCTCATATTCAGTGCTGAGTCTGAAGGCATGGAAAAGGCCAAACAAATGATTAAAGACTTGACAGAAGAACCAGAAGTTGGTAAGATATACAAAGATCGACCGGTAGTCAAAGTAATGGACTTCGGAATCTTTGTTAACCTCATGCCAGGTACGGACGGAATGGTTCATGTGTCAGAAATGGCCGATGAGCGCGTAGAAAACCCAAGTGATCTGGTAAAAGAAGGCGACAAGGTAACCGTTAAGCTCATGGAAGTAGACGACCGGGGTCGACTGAACCTTAGTATGAAAAAAGCAAAGGGCTAACATCTAATGGGTGACCTCATTGATGCGTCTAATAGATTTGGCAAAGGGCCGAATAGTCACGATAACCCTGCAGCACCTAAGCCAAAGCCAGATCAACTGGAGGTTAAGCCACTTGGCGACTCACCTAAGTCAGGAGAGGACACGGCCAGAACAGTGGCTAGGGGCGCGTTCACAGCAGCAGTAGCTGAAGTTGATTTAAATGAGAGTTCTACTGAGGTAGAAGATGAGTAGCTCGAATAAGCAAAAACGACTCGATCAAATAGCTCAGTCAATCATTGACGATGGTGTATGTCCTGATCTTGCCAAGCAAGCTACTCAGCTGGTTATGGGTGCTGGCGATCCAGATGCAAGTGTCGTTTTTATCGGCGAAGCTCCTGGTAAAAAAGAGGATGAGCTGGGTCAGCCATTTGTCGGTGCATCTGGAAAATTCTTAGATGAAATGCTAGAATCGATACATCTAAAGCGTTCTCAAGTATATATAACTAACATAGTTAAATACCGACCACCCAGCAATCGGGACCCATCACGGGAGGAAAAGGATGCTTTTACGCCTTATCTAGAGCGTCAACTAGAGGTCATTAGTCCAAAAGTGGTTGTGACCTTGGGTAGGCACTCTGGTGAGTACTTATTACCTGATATCAAGATTAGCCGTGATCACGGCAATCCATTCAGGCTGAAGTGGAACCCAGAGAGTCATCAAGGTAAGGGTTTGGAACTGGTAGTTCTACCCCTTTATCATCCAGCGGCTGCCCTATACAACGGCAATATGCGTGAAACCTTGATGTATGACTTTGCCAAGATACCAATAATTATCAAAAAACTAACTAACGGAGAAAAATGAATAGAAGAAAAATCAGCAAAATCGTAGATGTTTTATTCCTGGGCTTTTCCGCATATCAGCTTATAAGTGGCTGGAGCGATTCTGGGAATGTTTATCGAGCTTTATGGCTCATACTTCTCATCTGGTTTGCAGTAAGAGTTTTAGACTTCCTCTTTTCGGGTCCAATTAGTCGTTGGGAATCAAAGATAGAGAAAGAAATGGAAGCTAAGTCAAAACAAGTTAAGAAAACTAAGAAACCAACCAAGACAAAGTCTTCAAACAAGAAAGGAAAAAAGTAGATAAACAAATCTACAAACTACATAAGTTATGGGACAAAGAAGAATCAAAGAAAATAAAGGCGGCGACGAACCAGCTGCAAAGCAGAGTAAGCCTAAGCGTCAAAACGACAATCGCCGTCAGAACAACAAAAATGGCAATAACAAAAAGCAAGGTCTGAGCCTCAACAATGCAGGCACTAGCAGGGGTCAGGCTATCCGAACTGGTCGTCGTATTGGCCAGCTTGCAGACCAAAAGCTCGACGGTATGAGTCTCGCTGATTCGCAGGAGAATCAGCGTAAACGACCCAACCTGCTCAAAATTACTAAAGATGACGAGTTAAAGATAATATTCCTAGGTGGCCAAGACGCGATTGGTGAGAAAAACACTATTGTTATCGAATATGGAGATGACGCCATCATCACCGACTGTGGTAATGAGCTAGGTCTCGATCTACCGGGCATCAATTATGCTGTTGCCGACACGAGCTACCTCGACACAATCAGCAAGAAAATTCGCGGTTATGTATTTAGCCATGGACACCTCGACCACGTGGGAGGTCTGCCACACGTATTCCCTCGACATCCAGCACCTATCTATGGATCATCATTCACGATAGGTATGGTTAAAAAAGCGCTTAATAACCACGGTGACACTGTTGAGATGGTCGACGACGCTGAATTCATAGAAATGAACATGGATAATCACGAGCGCCTGATGCTTGGTAAGAACTTTACGGTTGAGCTGGTCAGAATTACACACTCTATACCAGAGTCTAGTTGTATCGTCATAGATACACCTGCCGGTCGAGTCATTAACACAGGTGATTTCCGCCTAGATCCAGAACCACTGGATAAGAGGCCTAGTGATACAGAGCGTCTTAAGCAGCTGGGTGATGAGGGTGTGTTAGTGCTACTTAGTGAAAGCACTAACGCACAGCGTCCTGGCCGTACACCGACTGAACATACACTTCAAGATAGCTTCCATGACGTCATTAAAAATGCTGAAGGACGCATTTTTGTCGCTAGTTTCTCAAGTAACATAAACCGCATTCAGATGATCATCAACTCAGCGGGCGAAGCTGGTCGTAAAGTGGCTATCGATGGCCGCAGCATGATTCAGCACGTTGAGCTAGCGGTTAAGCTAGGTCTATTGAAGGTACCAAAAGACACAATCGTTCCAGTAGCTTCACTGCCTAGTCTGCAAGACGAGCAGATTCTAATGATGTGTACAGGTGGTCAGGGTGAGATCGGTGCGGCTATGCAGCGCATGAGTATAGGTGAACACCGTCACATCAACCTACGTGAAGGCGACACAGTAGTAGTGAGCTCCACGCCAATTCCTGGCAACAACATAGCTTATGACAAGCTCGGCGATGATCTTGTGAGTATGGGCTGCAAGGTGTTCCGTGCGCCTACATGGGAAGTTGATGGATTAGTCGGTCCTCTGCACGTTTCGGGCCACGGCTACCGCGATGAGCACCGTGAAATGATAGAGCTCACCAGACCAAAATACCTCGTGCCTACCTATGCTGGATCCATGAACCGCAAGTATCACGAGGACAATGCAGTGGAGAACGCTGGTTTTAGTAGAGACCGTATATTCCAGGCAGCCAATGGTGACATGTTGAGTTTTGATGACAAGGGTGTTGCCAAGCTACACAAGGACGCCGTGTCACACGGAGCTGTCCTAGTAGATGATGCAGGTACAAAAGTACCCGGTGTGGTCGTCAAAGACCGCCTACTCCTGACAGAAGCAGGCCTCGTAGTTGTAGTACTAACCGTTGACAGACGAACAGGTAGCTTACTTACGAGCCCAGACATTATCACGAGAGGATTTATATATATCCGTGATAACGAAGAGCTGATGAACCTATTTAGAACAGAACTCAGACGGGCTGCTACTCAGCGCTTCAAGAGAGTAGACATTGATAGATTCAAAGTAGAGCTCAAAGACCATGTAACTCACTTCCTGTTTGACCAAACACAGCGCTCACCGGTAGTTATCCCGGTAGTAAATGTCGTTAACGGACGCGGCGGAAGCAGTAACGGCAAAGGCAAGTCGGATAAAAAAGACTCGAAAAAGACTCAACCTAAAGAACCTGAAATGTCTGCAGAAGAAAAAGCCGCCGCTCAGCAAAAGCGGTTCGAAGAGCTACGAGCCTCAATCCGCAGCCAGTCCTAAACCCTCTGGCCGACAACCAGCCTAAAAGTTGGCAAAGCCACTTTTGAGCCTGGTTGTCTCTTCGGCTCTTTTGAATGTATTGTTTTACGGTTCTTGCTGAGACAGTGCCATTTGCACAGCCATCAGCAAGCTTCCGCATCAATATTCCAAAATAACTCGAAGCTAGAGGCTTTAGGAGACGCCATCAGACCATCCTTAGACAGCCGGGAAATCATAGATTTCTCGGGTGGTCCTCCCACCATGAACAGAATCTTTTTACAACGAACAACTAGTTGTAAAAAGATGCGTTATAGCTAGACACGCTAACACTATTTTTTGAAAAGTTCTAAATAGTACTCGAACTGAGAGGCTTAGGCGCAGGTCTAGTCACATTGCCAAGGGCTAAAACCCGTCAACCAGCTTTAGCGCCGCACATTTAGTTTTGTGGATGATGCTTCAATTTATTGAAGCCTGATTATCAAAACTAAAAAACTGAACACTACATCTCTTCGTTCAGGTAAAAAAGGAAAGGATTCCTTATGGAATTATGGCATTTAATATTTGTCATGTACATGATTGCCACAACGGGTGGTTCACTAATCAATAGACAGTTTGCTAAAACGTCGAGGCTTAACCCATATGTATCTGGACTAGCCAGGAACATAATTGTGGGACTACCAATTAATATAGGATTGGTAGTCTATGCTGGTGGTTTTATGCCACCAAGCTTAGGGTTGCTGCCTTTTGTCCTACTGGACGCGACAGCGGCGCTGCTCAATAATTATTTTAATTTCTATGCTCGCCGTCATTTAGATACGGCCGTGATGGACACGTTTACCAGGATGTACTTGCTGCCCGTCGGGTTGTTTGGTAGCTTGTTCTTGGGTGAAGGACTGAATAAAATCCAGTTGACTGGAGCTGGGCTAGTTCTGCTCAGCACTCTGATTATCGGTAGACTTAAGATACCTCTGCGGGATCTGTGGCTCGTAGCTGTCTCAACGATCCTGCTGAGCATAATTGTGCTTGCATCTCGTCAGGTCGTGGTTGAGGCTGGACTGCCTTTGGCGTTGGCGTGGGGCTTCATGATTGCTAGTACCTTTCGAGTCATATTCTTTGGCAAGCAATTGATCAAAGACATCCCGCTGGTAAAGCAAGAACTCAAGCTGATAGTTGGCGCCAGTGTGATGGGGAATATCCAGAACATGCTATTTCAGTTATCAGCTGTGCTTACTAGTAATGTCTCTCTAGTATCGTCTCTAGCTGCGACTAAAGCAGTTTTTACTGCAATTGCTGCAGCTATAATTCTGGGTGAGCGGGGCAATCTCAAGAAAAAGCTGCTCGCAGCGTCGGTGAGTGTCGTCGGTGTGCTACTACTTAAATAGTAGCTTTACATTCTGCCACTCTAGACTATCTTTATCTGTGTAAGTTTCTCCATCATTTCTGAATCCTATTCTTTGCAGCAGCTTTGCTGCTCCAGAGTTTGAGATCAGATGCCTGGAGTAGATGATGTTATGGCCTAATGATTGCAGATGTTTAGCAACGGCCGATATCGATGCTTGACCCACTCCTTTACCTCTTACCTCAAGATCTCCAATCATGATATGTATAGCTGGTGCATGCACGGTGTCCACAGGTCTTAGGTCAACCCACACTGCTCCTACAGGGTTCTCCTCATAGAGTATTGTCCAGTTCAGCTGGTCTGGGTTAGCGATAAAGTCCTTTATTCTCTGCACTTCGTTATCGATGTGCGGTTCACTAATGTTTTTTGCGGGTACACCCATGGCTAGCAAGGTCGCTACCCCTAAATCACCTACCAGCCAATGCATGCTCACGTCTGCATCGCGCTCAACATCAGGCTCTACTAGTTTGACGCCTGGTTTGCTTGTATCTAAGGGAGTTGTCCTCATACTCAGAATATACCAGAAGCAGTAAGGACGGGCTATTTTGAGGAGAGCTGTTATTCTAAATTCCATGATTAACTATGATGGAGTTGTGCCTCGAGACGATGTCTTTGAGCTGTATTGGCACTTTGCCAGTGAGCGTCATCAGGCTTATCTCAGGCGGCTAGAAGGAGAGTCTCAGCCTTGGACGGACGACTCCGTATTGCAGCAGTACAAGTTTTGTAACGTGTACAGAGTGCTCGATAGAGTCACACAGTTCTTATTGACGGACGTGTTGTATGCAGATGATGTCCCCAATGAGCCGCGAGCGCAGCTATTCAGGGCACTAGTTTTCCGCTTTTTTAGCAAACCCGAGACGTGGATTTATCTAGAAAATAGCGTGGGGCAGATCACTGACAGTGCATTTGATAAACAGACATTTGTCGCCGCACTAGATGACCTGAAGTCGTCAGGACAGTCTATATATACGGGCGCATTCATACTATGTGCCAATAATGCGTTTGATGCGGCTAGTAAGCACGCCAATCATGCGGAACTATTTAGTCGTATTGCATCTGGTGAATACGATACGCTTGATCGCATATTGTCCGCAGAGTCATTGCAGCAAGTCTATGAGGCTTTACTAGAGCTGCCGCTCATTGGTAAGTTCATGGCATATCAGATTGCGATTGATATGAACTACTCGGCTGCTATTGATTTCCCTGAAGATTCATTTGTTGTAGCGGGTCCTGGAGCTGAGCGCGGCATAGCTAAGTGTTTTGAGTCTAAAGGCAGCAAGTCAACAGCCGAGCTCATCCAGTGGATCCAACACAATCAGGAAGAATTGGCTCATAGCTATGGATACGAGGCGCCGACACTGTTTGGTAGACGATTACAATCAATCGACTGCCAAGGACTCTTTTGTGAAACCGACAAATACGCCCGAGTCGTACGGCCTGACATCAAGTCTGCTCGTAAACGGATGAAATCCACGTTTAAACCCAGATCTAAGGTAGACCAGCCGTTTCTGCCACCAAAATGGAATATACTTAAATACTAATGGATATATATAGCTCGGATATAGATCTACTGCATCACTTGCAGCGCAGCGTTCTAGAAAAGCTAACGTATGCCGAGCATGTTAGCCATAAAGATTTACTACCTGACGGCATGGCTGGTAATGCTTTCAACTATCACTTAAACGGCATGATAAAGCAGGGTCTAATAGAGAAGACGGACCAAGGCTATACATTGACCGCTCTAGGCAAATTGGTCGTTGATGGAACCTCGTTCGATGCAAAGAGGTTCAAGCTACGACCAACAGTAGGCCTACTACTTCGTGTGCGATCAAATGGCAAGCTGCTGGTCTATGAGAGTAGTCGTCAGCCGATGATAGGGCGAACCAGTCTACCGCACCGCAAACTCCGCATAGGAGAGAAATTCCCCGCTCTAGCCAGGCAGCTTATCGAAAAAAGAGGTCTTGATCCATTGCAGATTAAGAGCCTCCACGCTCAGGCTACATACAACATTCGCTACTACCAACATGATGAGCTAATCACTCACCGTACAGGCCAACTATGGACAGCAGAATATGATGGTGAGTTGATTGAGAAACAAACAAAAAATGGCAAAACCCACTGGGTAGGGTACGACGACAGCATGCCCATAGACATTACTTTTACCGATGAACTAGATTCTGACATGATAGTTTAGGTAAAAAGCGTTACTTAACATGTGAGCCCTAGCACTATATGTTTGAGCTATGAGCAATAGCCTAATCAGCCTGGAGACACAAAGACGCATACCTCTACTCGCTCGAGCAGTAAAAGAATGCAGCACGCTAGCACTGCAGGCATTTAACTATGATTATTGCGAGGTTAGGGTCAAGCCTGACGGGACAAAGGTGACTCCGTGGGATACCCATCTAAACGAGCTCTTTATACTAAGTGTATTCAGAAACTTTCCAAATGATACTGTCATCGGGGAAGAGGCGGTATTTGAGCCGGATGATCCAACTGGCTACGTATGGGGAGTAGACCCAATTGATGGTACTAGTGGCTTTATAGATGCAGTAGCTAAGAAAGATCCTGAGCAGTGTGAATCTAGCGTAATGGCTTTTTTGATGGCTCCGGGTGAAACCCGTCCAGCAGCTGCAGTAGTTGAGCGCATATCACCAGTATATGAAGCATTTTTAGTAGTAAAGGGTATGGCAACAGAAGGCAGCAGTATGCCGCCCGCACAGGTGGTAGCAAATGAATACGTAGCAGGGCTTTATGATTACTCGCACTGGGGGCCAGAGCAAGAAAGGGTGAGCTTTGATGGCCTGCACCCGGGGTCACGTAGGAATACCCCCTCTATGGGTATGGCTGCCGCTAGGGTAGTGCTCGGTCAAACAGACTTTGCTGTGTACTCTGGTACACGAATAAGACCGCATGACTATGTACCCGCAGCCATGATAGCTGAACATCTCATGGACGGCTGGGTGACTGATCAGTGCGGTAGAGATCTGGATGAGCATGACTGGAGACAACCTTTAGATGGTTTGATCATTGCCAGGGACAAAAAACTTGGCGCACAACTTGTCGAGCTGCTAAATAACTAAACCCCATTTTTATACGATCATACAAAATGGGGTTAGTCACCGCCTGAATGTAACCCCTGGCTAGGCGTAGAGTATTTACTTTTGTTGTTATTTATGCTACAATAAGTTAGTTATGTCAAAAAAATACAAACAAGGCTATACTTTTAACTAGTTATGGCAAAGAAAAAAACAGCAAAAAAGAAGCAACCTGCCAAGAAAAAGACTGAAAAGTCTAAGGGTAGTAGCCCGTTTATGCGGCAAGCCTTTGCATTCCTACTGATTCTGCTATCGGTATTCATATTGCTCGGTGGCCTGGGATGGGGCGGTAAACTACCAGTTGCTCTATTCGATATTGCTTCTTGGTTGGTTGGAGTCAGCGCCTACGTACTAGTGCCAATAATTGTTGTGTATCTGGCCGTGCAGAAGCTCAAGCATGAGGATAATATAATTCCTTTTTCCAAGCTGACCTCATCATTCGCCGGTCTGGCGGCACTTGCTGCTAGTGTTCATGTGTTCGCTGATCGTACGATGGCTAGCGACATAGCTGGCGATGGGGAATACGGAGGCACAATCGGGCATCTTGTGAGTTCGGTATTCTTGGCATTTTTGAACACCGCTACGGCATTTATATTGCTGGCAGTTCTGGCGCTGATAGCATTTCTATTCACTTTTGGGATATCTCCGAAAGCTTTCCTAGGAGCAGTGGTGCGACCTCTTCGAGCATTGTTTACGCGCAAGCCTAAAGAAAAGAAAGAGACCACAGATCTTGCGGAGCTGAAGACTAAGAAACAAAGCAAGTTCAAGCTGAACAAAGGAGTTCCTGTAGAGAGTAAGCAGGAAACAGCACCAGCTAAAGAAACTCCTATAAAAAAGGCCAAAGTTAGCTTAAAAAACAGCATGGATAAAGACCTCAATCTGGATCAAGCCGCCGATGCGTTGACGCTAGCTCTTGACCCAGATTGGAAGTTTCCTAAGATTGACCTGCTTAATCAAAAACAGGACAAAGCGGATGCAGGTAATGTACAGGAAAACGCCGAGACAATCCGCGAAACACTCGCTAACTTTAATATAGACGCAGAGATGGAGGGCGCAAATATAGGTCCTAGAGTCACACAATACACACTCAAGCCACCGTCAGGTATCAAGCTTACAAAGATCACGAGCCTAGAGAGCAACATAGCGCTAGATCTAGCAGCGCAGAGTATACGTATAGAGGCGCCTATTCCAGGCAAGAGAGCGGTAGGTATAGAGGTGCCGAATAAAAAGTCAGCCACCGTACGCCTGAGTAGTCTTCTGTCCAGCCGCGAGTGGACCAGCGCCAAAGCAGGTGGCCTAAACTTTACGATCGGTAAAGATATCGCTGGTCTACCCGAGCTAGGTTCTCTGGAGAAGATGCCCCACCTACTCATCGCAGGTCAGACTGGCTCTGGTAAGTCGGTGATGATTAATACGCTACTCACCAGCATGCTATACCGCCTGAGCCCTAGTGAGCTCAAGCTAATCCTTGTTGATCCGAAACAGGTGGAACTTACTCCGTACAACGACATCCCACACCTGCTGACACCCGTCATAACTCAGCCAGAGAAATGCATCAGCGCGCTGAAATGGGCGGTAGCAGAGATGGAGAGACGTCTACGCACATTTGCCGACGCCGGCAAGCGCAATATATCTGAGTACAATAACTTGCCAGGTGAGAACCATATGCCCTATGTGGTGATAGTTATTGATGAGCTCGCGGACCTTATGATGATGGCTGCCCGCGATGTCGAGGCACTGATTGTTCGTATCGCGCAAAAGGCTCGTGCTGCTGGTATACACTTAGTACTTGCCACGCAGAGACCGTCAGTCGATGTGATCACTGGCCTCATCAAAGCCAACGTACCAGCACGAATTGCCTTTACTGTTGCCAGTCAGGTAGACAGCCGGACGATTATCGACCAGGTTGGTGCAGAGAAGCTGCTTGGTATGGGTGACATGCTGTTCAGTACATCACAAATGCCTAAACCAAAACGTGTCCAGGGTGCATTTATAGACGATGACGAGACGATGAAAGTCTGTGACTTCTTGCGCCAACAGCGGCCTCCACAATATGACGACGAGGTGGTTAGTCAGCCAGTGCAGTTCAATGGCAAAGGCGGTGTAGTAGCGCCTATGGACGGCTCGGGTATGGATGCAGATGATGACATGTGGCGAGATGCGGTAACTGTGGTTGTAGAGGGCGGTAAGGCAAGCACTAGTCTCCTGCAGAGGCGCCTACGGATAGGCTACGCTAGAGCGGCAAGGATTATCGAATCTATGGAAGAACAGGGCATTATAGGGCCAGCCGACGGATCGAGACCTCGTGAGGTTCTTGTCGGTAGCCTAGAGGACGTGTTCGGCGGCGGGGATGCAGAGCCCGACGGCACTGATGAGATTCCTCTTGACGACCAGCTAGCTTAAAAAGCTCATGCTTAGAATCTAATCATCCGAATGTTACAATTCTGTTAATGAGAGAAACTGCACCGACAGATCACTTAGGTATACCCTATGTGATTGTGGGTAAGCTGGGTAAGGGACCAGGCACCAATAATAGGCATCATCACTGGCATGTCAAAGCAGACTATAAAGGTCCTTGGGATTCTGGTCTTCCGGCGCTTAGATCATCTAGGACTCAAAAGGTCAGCGTATGGGACCACTCGAGCTATCATGCGCATTTCTACGGTGTTCCTCGGCCTGAGACTAGGCTTGAAAGATTTGGTGCTGCACTACTATGCAATTTAGGCTATGTACCTCGGTTAGGTGTGAGCTTTCATGGAGACGCATATTCAGTAGTAAGTGTTAGTAAGCGTGTTAGACGTAGACTTTGGGAGTCTGGAGAAATTGCTAGCAACACAAGTGCATCTAGTAAGTTCATACTATCTGAAGTACTGCGCTACGCGACTAAGATTGATGCAGATCCTGTATTGCTCGAGGAGCTTTGTCTATCGAGTAATGAGCAAAGATGTAGGTATATCGCAAAACAATTATTGCTAGATGCAGCACGAGCCGGTACAGATCCGATTAGGCAAGACTATATGCGGGCATGGAGATCTGGGAGGCTACCAAGAGCAGTTCAGAGGGGAGGTCAAAAGTACACAGCACCTAGACATCCGGAACAGGCCGTAGTGAGGCATATTCTTGGTACAAGAGATACGACATCGCTAGTCGATAGCCTGAGGTGCGTACTGGCCGCTTGATCAACAGGGGTAGATGGTCTATAATTTATCCCATCAAACTTCAGGTTGTGGTCAATAGGACGCATAGCCGTTAACCAAAGGAAGGAGTCTACATTGGGAAAGTTTGAATTAGCTGTGCTATATCATCCGGATCTAGAGATAGATCTAGATAAAGGCGCAGACAAAGTAAAAAAGATCGTCGCCGAGTGTGGTGGCAAGGTCACAGACGAAGACGTCTGGGGCAAGCGCAAGCTCGCCTATAAGATAGGTGAGAATGAGCACGCTGTATATGTGTTCTATACAGTAGAGATGGATGGAGAATCTGTTTCAAAAATTGAGTCAAACCTAAAAATCACTGACGAAGTGATTAGGTTCCTGGTCACAAAGCCTGACGAAAAAGCTATTGCCAAGGCAAAGCTTGCTAAATCTCAGCGCAAAAAAGTAGACCGCGAAGACTCGAAAGAAGAGTCGGACAAAAAGTAGTAAAATAGGGCAATAACAAAAAACCCTAAAAAACGACAGAGAGTTCTCCAAAGGAACTATAAACGTAATTTAACAACTTGGTGCAGCAATCTGTTTACTCTCCGGATGTTTTATAGCTCCGTGTTTGAGTACAGATTGTGATTTTCTGCGAGGACACGCCAAGGAGCTGTACAAAAGGTACTGCGACTGCGTCCCGCAGCAAGAAAATACACAAGCTGTGCCAAAAGCAGTCTCTGGCGCAAGCAGCTAGTCTGCTTGGCAGAGAGATTGCGTCACGGAGGTATAAATGAGGGGATTTAATAAGGTGGTATTGATGGGTAATCTAACCAGAGACCCAGAACTACGCACAACACCAAACGGACAGCAAGTCTGTAGCTTTGGCCTAGCTGTTAACCGTACATGGAAAAACGCAAACGGCGAGCAGCAAGAAGCTGTTGACTACATAGATTGTGACGCCTGGGGTAAACCCGCCGAGATACTGGATAAATATCTCAACAAGGGCAGTGGCCTGCTAGTAAGTGGACGCTTGCAATTTCGCTCATGGGAGCAGGATGGCCAAAAGCGTAGCAAGCTAAGTGTAGTCGTCGAAGACTTCAACTTTGTTGGCGGCGGAGGTGGATCATCTGCACCGTCAGATAGTGGTAGCAGCAAGCCGGCAAAACCAAGCGATGACGATGTAGTGATCGCTGATGTACCGGATGGGGAGATTGATCTATCGGAGATTCCTTTTTAAGTAATCTCCTGTAAGGATGGGGTAAAGCCCCCTCCTTAGACGCAGGGAAAGCAAGGCTTTCTCTGGTGATCCGCCCCCAGAGTGGAGTCTTTAAAACGAGAAGTAAATTCCCGTTTTGAAGACAGAAGTTAATAGGTGGAGATAGGAACGTAATTTTGTTCACGAGATTAATTTGCCAACCAGAACGACGATGCGAAACATGTCCATCAACTGACAGCAATTGCATAGGAGGTATTGCAGTTAGGGTTGTTGCTGGGACAGTAGACCACCAAACAGCTACTCCTATATATTGGGCGAACGAATCACCAACAGCCGACGAACTAACTAGGGCAGTTCGCGATGGGGCGGTAGCAAAGATGGCAGCAGAAAAGGTTGCAGGAACATTGATTGGTGGAGTCTTCGGTGGCTGCAGTGTCTACACCAGATCGGGAGACTTAAAAGATGATTAAGTTAGATAAGAAAGGATAATTGATGAGTAAGAAAGTAAAAATGAGTAGTGCGGGTGCACTATATTTTGATCACAAGGATGTAAAGCTCTTGCAGCGCTACATCAACCAGTTTGGTCAAATTGAATCACGTCGCAAGACGGGTTTAACTGAGATGCAGCAACGTCGCCTAAGTAAGGCTATCAAGCGTGCTAGACACTTAGCCCTATTGCCATTCATAAATCATGGCTAATGAGCGCGTAACGCCTACATATGAAGTAAGTTCAATGTATAGGCTGCCGCACAGAGATGCTCAACTTAACGAGCAAGTTCTGATATCGCTCAGAGACTTAGTAGCCAAGCGGTTTAGACTAGCGATCCACTCACAGAGGGATACTGGTCTGCCATATATAGCAGGGCTTGGAGCAAGGCTTGATGGCCTGGTAGAGCATGAGTTCAAGCTCAGACATGGTGCCCAGTTTCCGAGCCTTCTTTGCATAATCAGCATGAATCTAGCGAACGGCACAGAGTATATGACAGATGATGCCGGAGAGGTCGTACTTGACGTACTGCGTGTAGATGGGTCTGTAGCTAGAGACCCAAAGATCAGAGCCTTTACAGTTAAAGGACAGGTTGAAGCTTCAGAGTTGTCTCGTAAAATGACTAGATTGGGCGAATACATGAGTGAAGAAATCCCCGATATTCTTGATAAAATACAAAACAGACTACAAGGAGAACAGTAATGGCGCTTAGTCCACAGGATTTAAAAAAAGGTGCAGTCTTTACGCTCGACGGTCAGCCATATGTTAGTACTGACTATAAGCAAAAGGTCATGGGCCGAGGCAGCAGTGTTGTGACTGTAAAGGCTAAGAATCTGCGTGACGGTAAAGTCACGGAAAAAACCTTCAGAGGTTCGGAAAACCTAGGCGAAGCAGATGTGCAGAAATTCAGTGTGCAGTTTTTGTACTCTGATGGAACAACATTTTTCTTCATGGACCCAGAATCCTATGAGCAGTATGAGCTCAATACGAATCTAGTTGGTGAGTTTGCTGGCTATCTAGTCGAAGAACAGAAACTGTCCATTGTGACTTTTGAGGGTTCGCCAATATCTATTGAAATGCCGAAGAACGTCTGGCTAGAAGTTGAATACACGGAGCCAGCGGTCAAAGGCGACACCAGCACAAGTATCCTAAAAGATGCGCGCATGACAACTGGCCTAACAGTAAAAGTGCCGATATTCATCAAAAACGGCGATATTGTATCAGTCGATACAGAGTCGGGCGAATACCGCGAACGAAAGAAAGACTAGTGCGTCTTGATGAGTACCTCGTATCAATAGGCAAGGTTGATACGCGCAGCAAGGCCCAGGATCTTATCAAAAGAGCCAAGGTGCGTGTTGGCACAAGGATCATCACTAAGCCGTCAGCTCGTATAAACGGCAAGCCCCGTGTGCAGCTGCTAGAAAAGGACATTTATGTATCCAGAGCAGGTAGCAAGCTAGCTTCAGTTAACCAGAACTTTAAGATAGATTTTAAAGGCAAAGTTGTGCTGGATGTTGGCAGTAGCACTGGTGGATTCACAGACTATGCGCTACGCTCAGGAGCAGCGAGAGTAGTCGCAGTTGATGTCGGGACTAATCAGCTTCACCCATCTCTAAGGGGCAGTGATAAGGTCGCGCTATTCGAAAAAACAGATATCAGAGATTTCTCGTGGCCAAGTGATCTATCGAAGCCGGATATAGTCGTGGCCGACCTGTCATTTATAAGTCTGAGCAAAATCATGCCAGCACTTGAAAAGCATTGCAGCAAAGATACACTACTCGCCATGATGGCTAAGCCACAGTTTGAGTCAGAAGGATACAGCCTAATCAACGGAGTTGTAAAAAATAGTCGAGACCGAAAAGCCATTCTCGATAGACTGGAGACCTGGTTCCGATCAAATGGCTGGGTAGTTATAACGAACCAAGACTCAGGTGTTTCTGGTGCGAAAGGTAACGTCGAGCGGTTCTATCTCTTAAGAAGAGCTATCTAGCATATCTTTTCACCAAAAGCATAACAGTTTAGAATAGTAGTTATGATTCATCTCGCGCTGCCACACATAAAGAGAGTTCGTTGGTTGCGGGTACTGCTGGCGATATTTATTTTTTTGGCCGCTGACGTGGCGATCCAGCTAACGCTGCCTTCAAACAGAACAAGCTCTAACGCTCGTCTGGCAGACATAAACATTGTCGCTATGTCAGAATCAGAGTTTGATGAAACACTTGGTTCTATTGAGAATAGCAGCTACATGTATCTGCGTGCTGGTGAAGAGGTCTATATCCGCAGTCTAGCGGATCTGGGCATACAGATAGACAGGACAAGACTCAGAGAGAACGCAAACTATACTACTCGTGAGAAGCTAATGCCTTTTAGTGCAGTAGGTAGGTACTTTGGCTCGGATCTACCAATCGAGTATTCATACGACGAGACAAGGACTCGTGAGTTTATTGAAGAGATCGCACCCTATTCAGAAGTATTAGCCGAGCCTGCAGGCATCCTGCCTGAGGGGGCAGCGGTAGGGGTTCAGCCAGACATACCGGGTGAGCGGCTCGACGTAGAGGCCTCGGTCTCAGCCGTGCTAGGTCAAGAGTTCGTGAATCGGATCGAAATTGAACTGGTATCGGTAACCTATAGGGATGATTTCACCACTGAGAGGGCGCTTGAGCTAGCTGAGGAGGCAAATCTGATTATCAAAGAAGCGCCACAGCTCGTTGGCCAGGAGGGTAACTCGATCACAATCCCGGCAGAAGAAATGGCAACATGGTTTGATGTAGATTTAGGGAGCTCAGAGCCGGAGCTGGTACTCCTCGAAGACCAACTCAATGACTATCTAGGGGGGCTCACAAGCAGCTTGCGTGAACCCGCCACGGACTCAGTCGTAACTTTGCTCGATGATCGTGAGGTAACTAGGGTCAACGGTGTATCGGGACAGACCATCGACCGCTCACTCGCAGCCGAGCAACTTAAAGAATCTCTGTTTGCTGCAGACGCGGCAACCGAGCCGATAGAGCTGCAATATGTGGATGTGAAGCCGGGTGTTACGTATAGGCGGACCTACTCAGATAGCGATGCTGGGCTGAGTACATTTCTGCGCGATACGTTTGGCTCTGTCTATGCGGTTAGCGTTATCGACCTAGATAGCCCCAGTTTTAGGGCTGGCTATAACCAGAACGAAGTAATGACAGCCGCGAGCACTTACAAGATGTACGTTGCCTATTACGTTGTCAATCAAATAGAGGAGGGCAAAAGATCCTGGTCAGACAAACTACCGAGCGGCAGGCAGATAGACCATTGTTACAGTCTAATGATCGAGAGGTCTAGTAACTCGTGCGCGGTTGAGCTCAAGGATTTTTTTGGTGGTGGCAACATCAACAGCTACGTTCGTAGCCTGGGTTTGTCTGAGGTTCCGTTCTGGAGCTACGCGGCAAAGACTACAGCCAGTGATTTAACGAGGTCGCTACAAATGTTGTATGACGGAAGACTCATGAATGCGGAGCACACAGATCAGCTAATCGCGCTCATGAAGAGGCAGATACACAGAAAGGCAATTCCCGCTGGAGTGGCTCCAGCGCAGGTTGCCGACAAAGGTGGGTTTGTGAATGGATACAACCATGACACGGGGATTGTTTATGGTAGCAACGGAGACTATGCGGTTACGATTATGACGCGCTATGGTCAGAGTAAGTCAGATTTAGCAAACGCAGCTCGCAAGATCCACAATTTCATGGAAGATATATAGCAAATGAAAAGACTGCTGTACATTGTAATCCCAATGCTCATTACGCTAGCAGTGATCAGCCTCTCACTCGTCAGTAGGGGTGTAGACAAAAAGGGGGTTCTAGACATAAGCCAGCAGACCGAGCAGAATACCAAGCCAGAGAAAGTCTCTACCTATGACCATGTATCTATCCAAGCCGCTATTGATAAATGGATAGCAGGAAACAGTGGCGACTATGCTGTGATTGTTCGAGATGTTAGCAGCAATCAAGTGCTTGGGCAATATAATTCGGATGAGGAATTCTTCTCAGCTAGCATCTATAAACTCTACATAGCCATGCTCGGATATATAGACATTGATAATGGAGCTCTTGATGATGCGGATCTGCTAGTTGGCACCCAGAGTCTAGGAGAGTGTCTCGATCTTATGGTGCGAGAGTCAGACAGCCCCTGCGGAGAGGCGCTGCTGGCTAGATACGATCGATCTGACGCACAGGACAGGCTGGAGCAGCTTGGAATTCTTGGCATCGATATCAATGGGTTTACGATAACAGCTAGTGGTGTTGATGCGCTACTTAGCGTGATAAGTGACCGAGGGATATCAGACCTAGAGGAGTCGATGCGACGCCAGGTGTATGACAAGGGCTTAAGGGCTGCTTTTTCCAGCTATGAGGTGCTTGATAAGGTTGGATTCTCTCCAGATGATTGGCATGATGTAGGGTTTATAGATGGCCTACAGGGCGGACGAGTAAGCATTGTCGTGCTATCAAGAGATGCAGGCTCTTCTGGTGTACGGAGCCTGGGCGAAGCGCTTCGGAAGTCTTTGGAGTTTACGCGCTAGCCACCTACTCATTCTCGCAGTGGGAGGCATCGTAGACCGGACTATCTACACATTGAATTTGAACTCTACGACATCCCCATCTTGCATTGCGTAGTCTTTGCCCTCAGTACGGCATTTGCCGGCTGTTTTGGCACCTGACAAGGATCTGCATGCAACCATATCTTCAAAGCTCACTATATCTGCTGCTATAAATCCACGCTCAAAATCTGTATGTATGACACCGGCAGCTTGTGGTGCTGTCCAACCCTTTTTTATTGTCCAGGCTTTGGACTCTTTGGGGCCTGCTGTTAGATATGTCTGCAAACCCAGCGTCTCAAAGCCGACACTGCTCAATCTCTCGAGGCCTGACTCCTCCAGGCCGTACTCGCCTAGGAACATAGCTGCGTCGTTAGCATCCATTGTGCTTAGCTCGAACTCTATCTTGGCGCTTACGAATACACATCTACCATTTGGGGTTAGTTTGGTCAGTTCGTTTCGTTTGCCCTCGTCCTGTAGCTCGTCCTCCTTAAGGTTAAACACATATATAAAGGGTTTGAGCGTCATGAAGTTCAGGTATCTCAGCTTCTCTATATATTCGTCTGCATGGTCCGAGTCGCCTAATAGTTTTTCAGACTCTAAGTCCTCACGGGCTTTTTCTAACAGCTCTAGTGTCGCGGCAGCTTCTTTGTCACCCTTTGCTTCTCGCGAGAGCTTCGGTATATGTGACTCAATCGTTTGAAGGTCAGCCAGGATTAGTTCTGTGTTGATTACTGCTATATCTCTTTCAGGGTGAACCGAATCACTAACATGCTGTATATCGTCGTCCTCGAATGCTCTAACGACTTGCGCGATGGCATCAACTTCTCGTATGTGAGAGAGAAAGGCGTTGCCCATACCTTCGCCCTTGCTTGCTCCTTCAACTATACCGGCGATATCAACAAATGTAACTGTGGCTGGTATGACCTTTTCGGAGTGGAATATTTCACCTAGTTTTTCTACTCTAGGATCAGGCAGGGGAACTATGCCTGTATTGGGCTCTATAGTGGCAAAAGGATAGTTAGCGGCAAGCACATTGTTCTTCGTGAGTGCATTGAAAAGCGTGCTTTTGCCAACATTGGGTAGACCAACTATTCCGATACTTAAACTCATAGGTGTTAGCATACAGTGAGTCGAGCGGCTTTGCTATAATTTCAGTAAGTATGAGTAAGGAAAAATACTGGTTTAGCAAAAAGTGTTACGGCTGGGGATGGGGGCTGCCAGTTACTTGGCAGGGCTGGGCTGTACTAGTCCTTTACCTGGGGCTCATTGCTGGAGGCTCCATATACTTTGTTAATGATGGTGATCCATTTTGGCCTAGAGGCGCAGTGCTACTGGCGTGGGTATTTTTTTGCAGTGCTTTGCTAACCGTAGTTTGTTACAAAAAAGGTCCTAAGCCGAGCTGGACATGGGGGAATAAGAGTGATTAAAAAAACAGTATTGGTACTACTGAGTGTAGTCGTTGGGGCGCTAGCCGTGTATTACTTTACCGGCTCAGAAGATACGTCGGTAGTTGATACAACTAATAACCAAGCGCAACAATCTGCTGGGGCAAATGAGCCAGAAGAGCCTATAGCGCCAACAATGTATTCAAGCGACTATGAAATAGTAGATAGCGAATACGGTACGCAGGTTAGTGTGACGATAAACGAGTCAATGGGTCTGCGTACCATTGTGGCTAACGCACTACCGAACCACGATACAGGCGAGTTCCCAAATAGCGGCAACCCAAATGAGATATCGGCTCAATCTACTACGTATGAGTATCCACTTTCTCCCACATTTACTGGTAACCCAGTCAATGTCCGTACACCTGGTGTGGCTATAAACGGGGTAAAGTTCGAGCCAGCAACAGCTGAACGCGCAACATGCGAAAGCGGTGACGTATTAGCTATAGAGGCGATTCAGGATATAACAGACCTCGGTCTAGATTTTAACAACGCACATGTGCAGCCAACAGGGGAGTACCATTACCACGGCATATCTCCCGCATTTACTACAGGGGTAGATGCTTCTCAGGATCTTGTCCATGTTGGTTTTGCTGCAGATGGATATCTCATGTACTACTCACGTAGTGGAGCGTACAAGCCAAGCTATCAGATAAAAGATGGAGATAGGACTGTAGGGTGCAGCTATGAGGTTCCACCAGCAGGCGAAAGAGTCGTAGAATTTGGCCAGATACGTGACGGCTCTCTTACAGACGACTGGGAATATGTAGAAGGCTCGGGTCAGCTAGATGAGTGTAACGGCGTAACCATAGATGGTTCGTACGGCTACATCATAACGGATGATTTTCCGTATGTATCTAGGTGCTTAATGGGTACGGCTTCAGAAGCCACGCCGCCAAGTGGGTCGGGGTCTAGGCCAGCTCCACCGAGGTAAAAATGAGTGTATTTAAGAGAATGCTTGCTGTCATGTGGTCTATTTGTGTCGTTACCGGTACGGCTTTAGCGACATGGTACATAGTTGCTAACATTGATAGCGCACCAGAAACTCAGCAGTCTGAGGGGCAGAGCAGTGAAGTTGTGGAGGCGGAGCAAACCGCTACGTACCGGGTAGTATATGTCCCAAACTGGAGTGAAGTCGACTACCCCAACTATGCCCCTGAGACAGCTCATGTTTCACCGGCAGTTGTTTTGGCCCACGACGCGGAGAGTAGGCTGTTTACTATAGATGAGGTAGCATCTGATGGTATTGAGCTCATGGCCGAGACAGGGGCCACAGAAGTTTTGACCAGGGAACTAGAGTCTAGAGGGCTAATCAAATATGAAACCGGAGTGCGTTTAGACCCCGGTGAAACTGATGAGTTTACTTTTGAGGTTAATCAGCAGCTTAGTCTGCTGAGTTTCGTATCAATGTTAGCACCAAGCCCGGACTGGTTCGTAGGTTTGGACTCATATGAGCTTTATGATCAGGATGGGGGCTGGGTGGATACTGTAGAGATCGACTTGGTCGCTTATGATGCGGGGGCTGATAATGGTACGAGGTTTCTGGCCAGAGACTGGGATACTATCCCAGCTGAACCCATCAGCGAGCCGGTAGATGGTCAGCTGAAGGAGGCTGCTGAGGTTAAACCATTCGCGAAGCTAGCAATAGAGAGGGTCATGTAGATGAAGAAGATTACAAAAGCAGTTATACCTGCGGCAGGACTAGGTACTAGGTTTCTGCCTCAAACAAAAGCAATGCCCAAAGAGATGTTGCCGATCATAGACAAGCCGGTTATTCAGCTGGTTGTTGAAGAATTAGTAGCTGTTGGCGTAACAGACATTATTATTGTGACAGGCCCTCAGAAGCGTGCAATTGAAGACCACTTCGACAGGTCTTTGGAATTGGAGGACTCGCTGAGAGCTAAAGGTAAGACTGCCGAAGCAGAAATGATAGCCTCTATCGCGGATCTGGCAAATTTTATCTATGTACGTCAGAAAGGCCTACCACTTGGCAATGCAAGACCAGTACTCAATGCAATGCATCTGCTTGGTGACGAGCCGTTTTTTGTACTATTTCCAGACGACTTCTTTTCAACAGACAACGCGTCAAGCTGCCAACAGATGATCGATGCCTACAACGAACACGACTGTCCAGTTCTGTCATTAACAGAACCCCCCAAGGCAGATCTAGAGAAATACGGAGTTATCAAACCCAAAAGAGAGCCAACTGAAGACGTTTACGAGATCGAAGAAGTTGTAGAGAAGCCCCGTCTGGGTAGTGCGCCTTCAGGTGTGGCTACCGTTGGCGGGTACATACTGACACCAGATTTTCTACCGTATCTAGAGTCAGTCGAACAAGACCAAAAGGGTGAAATAAGTATCCCTAATGCTATGGCCGACTATCTGTCCGATAATCATAAGGTGGTTGGAAAGTTGATCGATGGCCGATACATGGATTGTGGTAGCAAGCAGGGCTATCTTGATGCCGTGGTCGATGCGGCGAAAAAAATGGGTATGGATATATCTGTCTAGCTACGGGGTAATAGGGGGATAAAGATGCTGGTTCTTTTAGCATAGCTCTGAAAATCTTTGTCGCCGCTGTACTTTCTTTCTAACATAGGCATGGAAATCCCGAGTATTATAAACGATATGACTAGAGGCCCGATTACTCCTAGCCATCCGTGAGGCAGACTAACACTCATAAGCCCAAGCCCCCACCAGAGAGTAACTTCACCAAAATAGTTTGGATGACGAGTGTACTTCCATAGACCGCTGGTCATGATCTTTTGTTTGGTGTGGCCTAGTTTTCTTTGCTTTAGAAATGAGTCCAGCTGCCAGTCTGCAGTCGTTTCAAATAAAAAGCCAAAAACCCACAGCATAGCGCCAATATAGCCGAGTAAGCCTATACTAGCGTCAGTGCTCTGAGCCGAGATAATAATAGGACTCGCCACCATCGTCATAAGGGCAGCCTGAAGTAGAAATATCCGAAAGTACGACATCCACCAAAAGTTTTTGCCCCAGTCCTTGCGCCACTGGGCATAGCGCCAGTCTTCAGGTTTGCCGATTTTTCTTCTACCTATATGTATTGTGAGCCTCGCGCCCCAGATACTGACAAAGATCATCAGGAGCGTTTGAGTAGCTGATGGCGGATCCACCGTTAAGTATAGGCTGAGTGCAATCAACACGAAGCCAAGCCCCCAGGCAATATCAATAATACTTGCGTCTCTGATTTTAAGAGAGATAAAGTATGTGGCGGTAACAGATAGCAGCGCAGTGAATGTTGCTATGATCGTGGCTAATGTAATATCCATTTAATGAAATTGTACCAAAAGCATAAGCTATATGCTTTGCCATGATAGAATTAGGCATATGGGGAGACATAAGAGTTATTCAATTGTGGCTATTCTGGTGTTAGTATTTGCAGCCGCCCTGACTCTGATCATGTGGAAGTATAACGATTCTGAAAAGTCCGACGATACTGGAGGAGGAGCTTCACTTGAGCTTATTACGGCTGACAATATATCGGAGCAAGATAGATTACCCAGATACGCTGCTTTTCGGGAAGGTACGGATAACCCTCTGAGCGATGTGTACGGCGGGGACTTTTTCAAATGGATTGATGCTATTGAGACGGATAGAACTAATGGCTATCTAAAGACAGATGCCGAAATATCGGAAGAGTATAAACTACTGGCAGACACTTGTTTTAATGAGCAGGAAACAGAATGCCTACAGGCCCTACAAGCTATGTATAAGACATTCGATAGCTCTTATCAGGCGGAGCTTAACGGCTACACTGAAGAATTACTAGGGGGCCAAAATGACTAAGAGAATCTACTTACTGTCCGGCCTTATAGCCCTATTCTCCCTGATGATTGTACTTCTTTTTGGATCGGCTACTGTCAGCGCCGGAACCCCATACAGCGCGTCTATATCAGGAACATGTTCTATTCGGATAAATTTCTCCATATACGATGACGGTGCTGTTGGTTCACTAAGTACGTTCCCAAGAACAACAACGCTAAATGCTAGCCAGCAAGTAGCGCCTGCAGCTGTAGCCTACTTTTGTCCCCAGAACGCCTCTCCATCAGGGTATGTTACCGCAACTATAAGTGCTGTGGGCAATGGTTCTTGTTCCCACGGCCATACATTAAACTCATCCACGAACGCTTTTGACTTGCCATGTGCAGCCTTTACCGCTCCAAGCACAGCTGGAACGTGGTGTATAAATATGACTATATCAATCAGCACTCCAAATTCAGCATCTGACACAATCAGTGAATGTTTTACTATAAGTAACCCCGGTGGTGGCGATCCTGGGGGCGGAGATCCCGGTGGTGGCGATCCGGGAGGTGGGAGTATAGTGATTTGTGCGAACAGTGTTAACACGGGTTTTGTTGATGAAACTCAGACAGTCGCAGACGCTGCCCAAGCAGACGCCATACATGGAGCGTTTAATTGGTCTCTAGGAGCCTGCCCGAGCGGAGGTGGCACTCCAGGGTGCACTGACTCTGGCGCAACTAACTATAACCCAAGCGCCACCGTGGATGACGGTAGCTGTAATTATGGGTCGGGCTCTATAAGCTGCGGTCCATCAACATCAAGCACAGTGACTGTTAACTATAGTTACTCGAATCTGTTCATACCGCTTGTTTTTAATGGTACTACGGGGGTAAGTAATTCTGTCCCAAATGGATCAAGCTCCGGCTCAACCACCTTTACAGGGCTTAACTCCGGCCAGGGCTATTTCTTCACTCTTTATCACTACCCAACAACTTCGGGTACCACTGTCGGCAGTACTATAAATTGCTCGACTACGGCTAGCCCTACGGGATCAATATCTTGCTCTACTTCTACCCCGGTATCAGTTAGGATAACGTATTCGTCATCTAACACTACGAATGGGCGAATAACTTGGTCAGGTGCTGCTAGTGGTTCGCAAAGTATCAGCGGTAGCGGGTCTATAACGGTCAGCAGTCTACTGCCTGAGCAATCAGTAAGCTTTACCATGAGTGACAATACTGTTTCAAACATAGCACAGCGTACATGTGATTCAGACCCGGATGTTCTGCCTACTTGTTCTGCCGCAAGTGGTCTCCCCCCACGCTTTAGCGGTGATGCCCATACCCCAACGATTACAATCAACAATACTTCCAGCCACTTTACTCTCACAACTTCGACAGGTTCATTCCCTGGGTATTCTGGCTCATCGGTTAGCCCTGTGAGCGGCTCTGTAGCTACCAATAGTTCTGCAACAACCTCGAGCTCTGTACTCGGTAATCCTGGCAATAATGTATACCAGGCAAGCATACCCTGGAGTAGGAGTAGCGGTCAGTCTGGCACCATGACATGCGATACGAGCGCCTGGGTAGCCTCCATCCCGAGCTGCACCATGTCCGTAACAGGCGGCGAAATAGCACGTCCCATATCTGTTGGTATGAATGTCGCCGGTAATAATACGGTAGCTGCTGGCGGTACAGAGGTAAGACTGGCCACCAGCACTAACTATACGGTTAATGGGTCGGCAGGATCCTTCACAGGACTCCCCGTCGTCTTAACTACTGGAGCCTCTAATGCTTCCGTCACCGCACCAAATATACCGTCCACGGCTGGTGTATTTGACTACGCAGTAGATGGGGAGGCTTACTTTAATTTAATCCACTTAGGATCAAATGTCGGACAGAGGATAGTTAACTGTACAGACGCAAACATAACTCTCCACGAAAAACCAATAGTCAAAGTACTAGGTGGAGACGTCTCAACAGGTGGACATTTTGGCACCAGTAATCAGTTGGATGCCTGCCAGGGAACTCCAGCTTCTGTTATTGCTGGCCTCACTCCGTCCGGTAATGTCTATACAGATGCCTATGAACTAACTCCAGGCTCTGGCTGGCAGGGTAGCTCCGTACAATTCGCCCTGCGTGCACTCGGGCAATCATCAGGCTACTACTCGGCTTCTCAAAGAACAGGCAGCCCACTACCACCAGTAGGACTGACATTTGGTAACGCTACCCTAGGCCCCACCCCTACAGCAGCTGACCTAGGTGGATTCAAGGGTTCGGCAGATCCTAGATGCATTAACAACTACTGGTTACCAGCAGATGGCGCAAGCTTTACTAGTGCAAGTAGCCTGACCCTCGGCTCTGCAGCCGGTACTTCAGGCACATCGTTCATCCAGAGATCTCCTTCGTCTGGACCTGTATCCATAGCTGACGGCTCAATAAACGGACGTCAGTCTGTATTTGTCGATGGTGACGTGACCATATCTACTGACATCACTACTGACAGCACTACGTGGGCTAGTCGTGATGAGATACCTGTTACCTACATTATTGTGAGAGGCAACATCTACATACCAAGTACTGTCAGTACCATCGACGCTATCCTCATAGCACTACCTGACCCCAGCAGTGCAAGTAATACAGGCAACATCTATACCTGCTCAGGTACGGGTCAGGGGAGAAACAGCTACGCACATGCCGGCTACGCTGCTTGTACTAATAAGCTAACTATTAACGGTGCCGTCGTAGCTAAAGAGCTACACCTGGGCCGTGTTGGTGGTACGGCTGCACTGAGCTCTCCAGGTGAACTACCATCACCAACCAGAGCAACAGACCCTACTAGTGACCAAATAGCAGAGGTTATTAACTACACTCCTGAAATATTCCTAAGCACTCCTGCTCATGGCCCACATCCAGCCAGCGACACACGCTCCGACAGTGTGATTGGATTACCGCCTACTTTGTAGTCTTTACTGCAGTGTATCTGAGGTGCTACTATACTTTGTAAGCGTAAGCATGGGGATACATACTGAATAACGAGCCTATACTGGATAAGGGTGATAAGAGTCAGAAGCGGATATCGCTGCTGACAGTTATAGGGACTCTTTTTTTACTTACCGCACTTGCTTTTGGTATAGGTCTGCTTTTTGACAGAGAGTCCAGCAAAAATGAAACCTCTACGAATGAGCCTAACCTGTCTTCTGAGGCGGTGACATCGGTGCAAGAAGGTGACTCAGGCAGCGTCTATAAGTACACAACTTTTGATCCGCAAATCGTGGAGAACCCTTTACCCCCGCCTGATATCACAGAGCAGATAACACAAGACAATGTTGAGAGGTATGCCCAGGACGATGGTTTTGATGTAGAGCAGGCGGTAATCGATGTTTCAAATAGCCTAAGTCACGGCAAGTCAACACTGGAAGAGGCTGATACGCAGATTAATGTTCTCATAGATTACTGTGCAAGCATTGCTGATAAAGACTGCTTATTTTTACTATATGCACTTTCTAATGCAGGTCAGCTCCCCCTAATAGATGGGGAGAAAGTTAATCAGGCTTATGAGAATATAGCCTTTCCTGAAGCAGGAGGGTTGAGTTCGTAGAATGAAAGCTAAACAACACTTAAAATCTGCAGCCATATTCATGATAGTTGCGGGCATGATGCCATTGCTCTTTTCTGTTCTAAAACAGAATATGTTATCCGCTAGCCACCAATCTAGTGGAAACTGCAGTGGCGTTGGAAGCTTTGAGAACAGGGGTGTAGTGCCTGTTGTATTTAGCCCTGGTGCAGGTAGCACAGTCTCGCCAGGCGATACAATAAACTTGACTCAGTCATACCACTATTGCTCGGCCAGCTATCGGCCGTCTGCGATTATGGTGGCCTCAGTCACGCTAGTAAACAGTGGAAGCACTGTCTGCTCATCGGGGGCTACACTTAGTCGAGGTGGAAGCTCCCATCCCTTCTGTGGATCCTACACAGTACCTGCTGGCGCTTCTGGTACACTCACCTTTAGGCTGAATGCAGCCATAGACGGACTCGATGGATCGGGTCGTCTTGCAGGTGATCCAACTGCTTCAGTAAGCCTGAATTACACATTTAATATTAGCGGTGGTTCTACACCTGGCGGGGGTGACCCAGACCCAGGTGGCGGGGATGATCCCTGTACTTTTGGTGGTGCAGCTTGCGACGACCTAGTCGTAAACCCAACCACCAACGACGTTTCCTGCACTAATGGGGTGCATGTTGGGAATAACTTTGGTATTGTCGCCGGTCTTTCTTCGAGTCTAGCGTTTCCAGGATCAGGCGCCTATCTTTTCGCCCAAAGACCGGACGGTAGCCGCTCACTGATAGGGTTCGTTAACAATAGGGTCAATAATGAAAGCTTTCCTGCTAATACGACGGGCTCGTATCGGTTCGAACTATTTCGGCGTAGACCAAATTCTACGTGGCCACTTGCTTTTACCTATAGCGGCCACGAATATACAGCAATAGGTGCTGCTGCAGTTTGTAGCGCTGTTAATGCGCCCGTGCCTGATCCCACAGGGTCAATTACAAGCGCCTCGTGTGCGCTAGGCGGCATCATCAGGGTTACCGCCCAGTATTCCAATACATCGTCGGCCCGTATATACATCGATGGCTCAGCGCAGAGCCCGTTCTCGGTACCCAATGGAGGCACGTGGACAAGTAGCAGTGTTTTCTCGCCGGGGAACCATACAGTACAACTACGCAGTGGCTCAACAGTACTAGCAAGTCGAACTGTTAACTGTCCAGAGCCTATACCCGAACCTAGCTGCACAGCAAGTGTTATCAGCAGTACGGTAGTTTTTATAGGTACAGCGCAAACAGTCGAAATACAAGTAGTTGACGACGCAAGTACTGGTAGAGCTATGACTATAGCCAGTGCTAGTGTCTCTGGACGAGGATCATCGGCTACAGCAACAGGCTCAGGGCTAGCTAGAACTGCGAGCATTACTCCCTCTACAGGAGGTCAAGGACGCTACACTGCAAACTTAAGTATTACCTGGTCGGGCGGTGGTGAGGTTATTACATGCAATACAAGTAATGTATGGGTAGCCTCCATCCCGAGCTGTCGAATGTCCGTAACAGGCGGCGAAATAGCACGTCCCATATCTGTTGGTATGAATGTCGCCGGTAATAATACGGTAGCTGCTGGCGGTACAGAGGTAAGACTGGCCACCAGCACTAACTATAC
>JBCCHY010000008.1:0-33747 GCA_039028495.1 Patescibacteria group bacterium | reverse complement strand
GTGCAACTGTAAGTTTTGAAATTGACACCGGAAGCTCTGTGACACTGCTGAACGAGGCGTACACCTTCAACCTCGACCTGATGGCCAAGTGTTCAGTGGGACCGCCGATCCAGCGACAAGTGGGTTAGCGGTAGACGTTGTGGACGCGCAAAGCATGAGGCACAAGAGACCCTTGGTAAACCGCCGTGGCGCACCCGATCTGGATAGAATTGGAATCGAGGGTGAATCGGTTGACTTTGTCACTGTGCCCTCGGCAGACGGTCCAGATGGTAGCCACGTGCAACCTCGAGAGATCCCCATCATCCCGTTTGATGAGCTCATGCTGATTGAGATTTTCAGAAATATCACCCTGCTCGCGGGCCAAACTGATCGCCTCAGCGATTCTCGGGCGTTCGCCCATAAGGACCTGGAGCTCAGCTTCAAGCTCCTTTATGCCTTCCTTTGTTAGGTGAAACTGCTTCTTCATATTTTAGGTATCCCTTGTTAGTTTATATGCCCATTTCTCGCTTGGACCGTGTCTCTAAAACCACCAACTTGGGGCTAGATATTACACGTATATGTAGGCTTTGTATAGTCAATTTTTTCTGACATGCGTAGTACTCTCTGTTAGTGGCAGACTCTATATATGGCGTTTTAGCTCTTTTTTGAGTGTTTTTTCTAGGTTGGCGCTAGGTACTATCTGACTGTCTTTGTCCGGTCGAAGCTTGATCTCTACTCCACCGGCCTCGATCGACCGCCCACTAACCACTATACGAACTGGTATTCCTAGCAGATCTGCATCTGCAAACTTTTCGCCAGGCCTTACGTCTCGGTCATCATGCAAAACTTCATACCCAGCAGAGGTTAGGTCTGAATACACGCTTTCGGTGAGTTCTAAAACAGCTGAATCATCACCAAGACTGGCTATGTAGACTTGGTACGGAGCGACAGCCAATGGCCAGACCAGACCATTGTCATCCGAGTAAACCTCAGCAATGGCAGCCATCGTGCGGCCTATGCCTATGCCGTAGCAGCCCATATAGAGATTCTTTTGCGTGCCGTCCTCATCAGTATAGGTCGCACCGTCCATAAGATCTGTATAGTGATAGCCTAGCTGGAATATATTGCCGACTTCGATACCGACTCGTTCCTGTAGCTCCTTGCCATCCGTTGACGTGTAGCCTGCGCGCGCAAGAGCTATGTCAGCCACAATGTCAGGAGTAAAATCCCGCGCCATATTGATATTGATGTAGTCTTTTTTGTCTTGATTCGCTCCTGAGATTCCGTTTACTAACCCTTCTAGAGAGTTATCTGCGACAATCGCGAGTTTGTGCCCGTTGGTTGTCTCTCGAACGCCTACGGCCGAGATAAAGCCCGCCTTTGAACCCATCCACTCAGCTATCTGTTCTTCTGCTAGTGGTGTTAGGTGATGGCAATCAGCAGCTTTTTGAAGCTTAGTTTCGTTCACATCTAAATCACCGCGTATACAGGCGAGAACGATTTCTTGACGTTCATTAATATAGACGACGTTTTTTATATGTCTGGTCATTGGCGCTGGCGCGTGCAGCTTCAGCCCATCATCCATAGTCGTACCGCGATCAGCATCGACTATTGTTAGATCGGCTAGCTCGGTGTGTACCTCATCAGAGTGAGACTTATCAAATACTGCAACGTCCTCGTGGGCTATATATTCACCGCCGTCTGTAAAATAAACGCTCTCACCTACGTCGGCATCAACGATAAACTCATGACAATAGTCGCCGCCGATGTACCCGCCATCAGCCTCTGCAATAGATGTGCTCAGCCCTATCTCTTTGAATATCCGTGTATATGTATCCATCATATTCTGATACTCGGCTTCAAACTGCTGCTCTGTGCTAAAGCTATAGGCGTCTTTCATGACAAACTCTCTGACCCGTAGCAGACCACCACGCGCACGAAGCTCGTCACGATACTTGTTGCCAAACTGATAGATATTGAACGGCAGGTCTCGGTAGCTGATATTGAACTTGCGCACTACGTCAACAAACATCTCTTCGCCCGTGCCGCCCAATGCAAACTCTGCTCCCCTACGGTCTGCAATCTGCATTAGCTCGTACCCAGCTGCATTATCGCGGTTTGTCTCTCGCCACAGCTCCATAGGATGCAGCACAGGCGAAACCATCTCCTGTGCACCGGCAGTGTCCATATGTTTTTTTACTATTTCTGATATTTTCTGGTGAACCTTGAGACCGAGGGGCAGCAGAAAGTACCTACCTGCGACTGACTCTCTGATATAGCCGGCCTGAGTTAATAATCTATGCGAAGTAACCTTTAGGTCACTGCCTTCTGTCTTAGACGTACGTCCAAATAACTTGCTGTATTTCATATCTATCTTTCTAATTTATTAAGTAAAAGTATAAAGGTCAAATAGTAATTAAGCACGGCTTAAGCCGGTGGAGATGTATTGGTTACTAAGCGTATTTTACAGTTCATATTGGAATCTATTTTATCATAGGTACACAAGGCTAACTGATACGGCGTTTTTAAGCGCGTGCATGATTACCGGTGTCCAAAGGGTTCCCGTTACCCTTAGCCCAATAATCATAAAAATCGACAGTATAAATGTGTCAACCATTGCATTTGGCGGCCAGTGTGCAACTGCAAACAATAGACTTACTAAGACTATGACAATATCTTTGTTCAGAAACTTCGATAGTCGCTGGTATATAAATCCTCTGTACAAAAATTCCTCGCCTAGGGGAGTTACTACGGACAAGGCCAAATAGATGTATACAATCCCAACTGTCGTAGTAGAGTCATCCAGGCCTATGTCCTGCTCTGCAGCAGTGTCCAGCACGCCGAGCTGCCTAAGCACGACAAATACCGCGATCAATGTGCCGTAGTAAAGTACCAGTAGACCAATACTTACCGAGATAGAGTTAAAGCTTGGCCTACCCAAACCTATAGATTTCATAAAGGCGCCTATGCCTCTTTTATGCGCACTCGATACGGTCCAGACACCCAAAATTACGGCACCGTTTAGGACAACGCTCGTCACTAGAAACTCTCTGGGGTCAAGGTTGCGCACTTCGCCACCAGTCAAAAGCTGGGACGCTAGAGCAAATAAAACTAAACTGACGAAGTAAATGGCAAAAGCTATCAGTATGGTCAGTAGACTGTACTTGAATCTTTGCATGCTGCTTAGTGCAGTGCTTACCGTGCTAGATGATGAATCTTTGGACATCGACAATAGTTATCAGCACCATCAGGGTGAGTAGTAACACCATGCTTGTGCCAACAATGCGCTCCTCTTTTGCTCTGGTGAGTGGTTTCTTAATAATCTTCCTATAGAGCACGGTTAAGAATAGCCGCCCCCCATCAAGTGCTGGTATCGGTAGAGCGTTCATGATCGCCAGGGTTAGCGAGATGATGGCAATGATCATTAACACAAATCGAATTCCGTAGTTGGCACCCTCTTTGAGTACGAAAAACACCCCTACAGGACCGGCAACTGACTCTGTTGCCTGCTCAGTGTTGCCGGCAAAAAGTGAGCTGACTGCTCGCGCAAGCCCCTGCAATGTGACCTTTGTATACTGCAGGCTCAAGCCTACACCCGTAATTGGTGCTGACCATGTACTGCGTTGGAGTACAAAGTCAGTTGAGGCCACACCTAGGTAGCCGACCGGGGCTTCACATACTCTACCTTCCTCGAGTGTCAGTATAGATATGCACGAATTGTATGTATCTCGACTAGCGCTGACTTCTTGTTCCTGCCTAAAAGTCGTATTGAGTTCAATATTCTCACCATCCCTTATTATCGTAATCGGAGTATCTAGGCCTGCATAGAGCGATGTCGTGTTTCGCATATCAAGATCACTACTAATCATGGTGTCCCCTATTCGGATAATTTGGTCGCCTGGCTCGATGCCTGCTGTTTTAGCAGGCGAATCATCAGCCACAAACGAAACTATTGCTCTAGAATCTATAACCTCAGTGTCCGATGCAATCGTGAACTGCTGCTCATCGGTGATCGGTTGAGCTGGTAATAGCCTAGGTATACCTATGAGCGCTAGCAGAGTGAACAGTACCACCGCCACCACGTAATTAACAACGACCCCGGCTAGAATTATTTTGGTCTTTACCCATAGGCTCTTTGAGCCGTATGTTCCTTTGTCTTTGGCGTTGTCATTCTCGCCTTTTAGCTTTACAAAGCCACCTAGCGGTAACCAGTTGAGACTGTAGTAAGAGCGGAAAATCCCCTTGCCCATGGTCCTACCAACCGCACGCGGCGGGAAACCTATGCCGAACTCTTCGACCTCTACCTCGTTACGCTTGGCTGCCAAAAAATGACCGTACTCATGAAGTACGATAAGCATCAAAAACATGAACAACCCAAAAGCTACTAGTAGCATGAACACTATTCTACAGGATTCACTATAGCCAAAGAAAAACAAAATAGGTAAATTCTGAGTCTCAACCCGGTCAGAACAAAAGCAAGCTTATCCGAATGAGATATATCTATAAGATACATCGAGCGAGGAAAGGTTGCTTTTGACTGGTTGGGTGAGTTCAGGAGTGCTTATTTTGCTTTCGTTTGGCTATATAACTCTAGTTTCCACCGAAACGACGGCTACGCATTGAGTACTCTTTGAGTGCAGCAGTCATGTCATCTGCAGTGAAATCTGGCCAATACTTATCTACAAACAAAAACTCTGCATACGCAGATCGCCATAAACTAAAACCACTGATTCTCTGCTCACCACTAGTACGAATCATTAAATCTATTGGCGGAACATCAGGGTGGTACATGTTGTCAGACAGCATGTCTTCGTCTACATCACTGGGGCTAACGCCACTGTCAGCCAGTTGCTTCACGGCATCGACAATCTCGGCTCGGCCGCCGTAGTTAAAGCAGAATACTACTGTGCCATTTGTATTATCTGCAGAGTCTTTCTCCAGCTCTTCGATTGCACTAATGATCTTTGGATCGACTCTATCATCTCTGCGTCCGGCAAATTTTACGCGTATGCCCTCATCCATCAGCCGCTTGGATTCTTTTTTAAAGTAGCCGAGAAAAAGTTTCATCAAGTAGCCAACTTCGTCCTGAGTTCTCGACCAATTCTCTGTAGAGAACACAAATAGGGTGATGTATTCTACCCCTTCGTCATATGCGGCCTGCAGTACGGGCTCTATTGCCTCTGCGCCAGCTCTATGGCCCTCAAATGTTGGCAGCCCCTGCTCTTTAGCCCAGCGTCTATTACCATCAAGTACTATGCCGACATGATTAGGAGTGTTTGTATCTTTTGACACGCTCAACAACGACCTTTAAACAGTTAGAATTTCTGATTCTTTTTCTTTAGCTAGAGATTCGATAGCTGTTTTGGTCTGTGTCATTAAGTCTTCTACTTGAGATTCGGCCCGTTTAACTTCGTCTTGATTTGCATCGGATTCTTTGAGGGCTTTTAAGCAATCGTGGCGAGCATTTCTCATGCTGATGAATGCTTCTTCTTTCTTCTCACCGAGTGTTTTAACTATCTGCTGCCTGCGTTCAGTCGTGAGAGCAGGTACTGGCACGCGGACTACCCTGCCGTCGTCAACGGGGTTAAAGCCTAGCTGCTCGTCTTTGGCAATCGCAGCCGTAATAGCCTCGATGTTATTTGCGTCAAATGGGCTGACCTGGATAGTAGTGTTCTCAGGAATCGATATGCTGGCAACCTGGTTTAAGGGCATCATTGTCTCGTATGCCTCTACCATAACACCATCGAGCATACTCGGATGCGCACGACCAGTACGGAGCTTGTTGGTCTCAGACACAAAGTGCTCTTTAGCCTGAGACAGGTCCGCCTGAAATTTAGCCAAGATTGTTGAACTTTCCATAGAGTCTATTATAGCTTAATCGCTAGTGCCGCCAAGCTCAATTCGACTGAAGCGCCTGATGACGATATTCTCGCCAAGTTTGGCAATACGCTCTTTGAGGTAGTCACCGACTGTTTGGTCTGGGTTCTTGATGAACGGTTGGTTGAGTAGACAGATCTGATCCATAAATTTGTTCATCTTGCCCTCGGCGATTTTCTCTAGCATGTCATCTGGCTTGCCACTCTCTTTGAGTTCGGCCATGACCAATTCTTTTTCTTTGGCCACGAGCTCTTCTGGAGCGTCTTCAGCTGAGACACAGACAGGGTTGCTGGCTGCTATATGCATTGCTATGTCGTGAACGAAACTTGTGAACTCTTCGTTACGAGCAACAAAGTCTGTTTCACAGTTTATTTCTACGAGCACACCAATTCGCTCACCATGTATATACGAATCGACTATACCAGCTCTGGCCTCGCGCTCACCGCGCTTATCAGCTTTTGCCAGGCCTTTGACTCGCATCTCTTCGAGCGCTTTGTCAAAGTCACCTTTGGCCTCTTCTAGAGCTTTTTTCGCGTCAGTGATTCCGACACCTGTTAGTTCTCGTAGTCTTTTGACCTCTGCTATATCTATTTTCATACTACTCACCCTTCTCTGTTGATTTTTCATTTGTTTTTGCACCCGCTTTGCCGGCCGCGACTGCTTTGCTTACATAGTCAGTGAGTATCTGAACCGACTTTAGTGCGTCGTCATTACCTGGGACCGGGTAGGTCACATTGCGTGGGTCTACATTAGTGTCAGCTATTGCTACGACGGGGATACCTAGCTTGTTAGCTTCGGCAATAGCGATAGCATCCGTGATCATATCCGTAACAAAGACAAGTCCCGGAAGCTTGTCCATATCTTTGATCCCTATGTAGACATGATTCATACTATCAATCTGTTCTTGGAATCTCTGGACTTCTAGCTTGTTGTACTTATTGGCTAGTTCGCCAGATGCCATTTTGGCTTCTAGGTCTTTGAGCTTTTTGATCTGAACACCAATTGTCTTTTGGTTGGTGAGCATACCGCCCATCCAGCGCTCGACAACATATGGCATGTCGACACTCTCAGCAGCTTTTCTGACCATGTCTTTTGATTGTCTTTTAGTGCAGACAAACAGTACTTTTTTGCCTTCTGAAGCAATCCTAGTGATTACCGGTAGAGCTTCTTCCAGTGCGGTTACTGTAGCGGTTAGGTCGATTATATGACCTTTACCCCTTTTGCTGTGTATATAGGGGGCCATCTTTGGATGCCACCTACTAGTTGTATGGCCGAAGTGAACTCCTGCCTCAAGCAGTGCCTTAATATCAATATCTATCTTTGCCATCTGTGTACTCCTTTATCTTTGCCTGAGATGACTCCTTGAGACGGAGAGGAAGTGGCTTGCTCTCAGGCTGTTTCGTTATATTTACACCTAAATACGACTATTTAGCTCGGGCAATAATAGCACTCCTTATCAGTAGTTGCAATAGATTGGCCAATCTGGTAATGTAGCTAGGCTTTTAAATTATGAAAACTGATATACACCCAGATAACTACCAGCTTGTCGTCTTTGAGGACCTAAACAACGGAACTCGTTTTTTGACGAAGAGCACTGCTACTTCCGACGAATCAACCAAGTGGGAAGACGGCAACGAATACCCTCTGATAAAAGTACATATTACGAGTGCTAGTCACCCATTCTACACCGGTCAAGAAAAACTTGTTGATGTCGAAGGGCGTGTAGACAAATTCAAAGCTCGCCGCGAAGCTGCAGAAAAAGCCAAGGCAGCCCTCAAAGAGAAAACTCCAAAAAGAGAGAAACCTGACGATAAAAAGCAGCCAGAAGTACAAAAGATCTCTGGTCTAAAACAGTCCAGATCTAAACAGTAGCTACCTATAGTTGCCCCGCCCTATGCAGACTTCTGCAGGCGGGGTTTTAATATCCTGGACTTGATATAATCCATACACACCATGAGTAAACTAAACGAACTTCGCCAAGAATTAGAGGAGATCCAGACAAAAATGTCGGATCCCGGAATCTATAGTACCCCTGAGTATCCAAAAATGGCCAAGAGACAAAAAGAACTGGACGAAATTATTGGCTGGTTTGATCAGAAGTCTGCGCTAGAATCCCAGCTAGAAGAAGCCAATGAGCTAGCTACAGGCAGTGACGAGATGGCTGAACTAGCAACCCAGGAGGCCGCTGATCTAACTGCAAGTATTGCTAGGCTGAGCGAACAACTCGAGTCTGCTCTCCTGCCCCGTGATCCGAATGACAGCAATGACGCCATCATAGAGATTCGCTCTGGAGCTGGTGGGGACGAAGCCAGCCTCTTTGCCGGAGAGCTATACCGCATGTACATAAAATACTCTGAACAAACAGGATTAACGTGTGAACTACTCAGTGAGAGCCCAAGTGAAGTTGGTGGTTTCAAAGAAGTTGTATTCGCTGTTAGAGGCACTGATGTCTATAAGAATCTAAAGTTCGAAAGCGGTGTCCATAGAGTACAACGAGTCCCCGCTACCGAGAGTCAAGGCAGGGTGCATACCAGTACTGCGACGGTTGCTGTCATGCCCGAAGTCGAAGAGCAAGATCTAGAAATTGCAGTGAGTGAGCTCAAAATTGATACATATCGTAGCAGCGGCAACGGCGGACAAAGCGTCAATACCACTGATTCGGCCGTACGGATAACACACCTGCCTACTGGGCTAGTTGTAACGTGTCAGGATGAAAAGAGCCAAATTAAAAACAAGGCTAAAGCCATGAGCGTACTGCGCGCCCGTCTTATCCAAAAGCAGATAGACGAACAACTCGCAGCATCCAGCGCAGCCCGGAAAAAGCTAATTGGATCTGGTGACCGTAGCGAAAAGATCCGCACCTACAACTTCCCCCAAGACCGTATAACAGATCACCGCATAAGCTACTCCCGTAGCAATATTAGTGATGCTATGAATGGCAATATCGGCGATATCCATGAGCAACTAGTCAAGGCCGAAACCGAGCTACTGCGTAGCGAGCATGCTTGAGCTCATCCAAAAGCAGTTAGCCGCAGTAGGTATAGCAACAGCCCGCATAGACGCACTGGCAATTATTGAGCATGTCAGCGGTAAGAATAAAGCATCCATACTATCCGGCGATGTCGAGCTAACTGACGACCAGGAACGAAAAGTTATGCAAATGGTTGAGAGAAGGACTTCTAGAGAGCCACTGGCGTACCTGCTAGGGTCAAAGGAGTTTTACGGTCGAAGCTTTTTCACAGATAAACACGTACTAATCCCAAGGCCAGAGTCAGAGGACATGATTGATCTAGTGCTTGAGCTAAACCTGCCAACTGGATCCGAAGTACTCGACATAGGGTGCGGTAGCGGCATACTAGGCATCACCTACTATTTAGAAGTGGCAGGACGCTTTGACCTGACCAGCCCGCCTGCTAGGGCCACGGAAGATAACTCAGATGCGAGTCGGACCTGGCTCTGGTTCGGTGACATTGACGAAGCAGCTCTCAGTATTGCCAAACGAAATGCTAGATCATACGAGATAAGGGCCCAATACTGCCCCATGGATGTATTCGGTGACTGGAGAGTGCCAGCAGGACTGGTTCTGGCTAATCTCCCTTACGTACCGAAGGGTATGCAAAACGAACTCACCCAGAATAATCCAGAGCTCGCGTGCGAACCCGAAAAGGCAATCTACTTACCAGACGGTCTGGCAGCATACAGGGCATTGTTTGAAAAGGTGGCTACAACTCGCAGCAAACCAGCAATTGCTACAGAGTGTTTGAGCTCACAGAAGAACGAACTGGTAGACATTGCCGTAAGTCGAGGCTACGAGCTACACAGCTCAAAAGGACTATGCATGCTTTTTGTTGCTAGGTAGCGCCTGAACCTTGTAGGCTTTACCCGACGAGACATATGCAGTTGCAAGCCCCAGAAGAATCCAAAAATGTAGTGCATTAACCACTGAGCTAAAGAACATATACTGGATGAGCATCATACACAGAGCCAAAGCAAGGAAACTAGCGGCCTGTCCTCTCCGCCTGTAGAGAGCCCTGAGAGTCCAGATTATACTTAGTAGGAACAGACCCAGCCCAAGCAGCCCATATTCGACCAACATAGTAACGTAGAGGTTATTAGTTACGTACCCGCCGCCAGTCTGAGTCGCACCTTGCTTGTCTCGAACCTCTATGTCATAACCAGCAGGTCCGTAACCAAAAATCTTTTGCGTTAGGGATCCCTCTTGGAATAACTCTATACCGACGCGCGCTGAGCTTATTCTCGATCCGGCAGATGTCTCACGGGCACGCAGGTTTGGCCTATAAACAATGTCTTTTATAGGGTTGGGAGCCGGCCTGGCCATGAGGTTATTGATATATGTCCCTGCAAACTTGTGGGGTGGCACTTTAAAGCTAGAGCCAATGTAACCAGACATAGAGACTACCATCAAAGTAAGTACTGCACCTGCCCCAGCGGCGATCATCGGTTTTATATTTCTTGTGATCAACACATAGGCTACTAGTCCTATGGCAGCTGCGAGTATAGCCCCTCTGGACATAGTTACTCCGATTCCAGCAACAAGCAGACCTATTATATGCAGGCGATCAGCCCTGACTACTGCCCCAGCCAAACCTACGAGCAAGAACGAGGCCAGAAACTGTGGCTCCTCAAAGAACAGACGAGCTCTGGCGAACCCAAAAACCGAAGAGTCATATGTTCTACCAAGCCCAACATCATAACCTAAAGATTCTGCTAGCACTTGGACAGCTGCCAGCAGCGACAAGCCCAAAGATACACGGACAACGACACCTATCAGATCCTCAAGACGAGTTCTAGAGACTCTGGCGTGCAAAGCAATTGCTAGAAAAGGCAGCCACGTCGCCACAATGCCCCAACCCCGAGCACCATTACTACTCAGCAGTGCCAGCCCAGCCAGATAAGCTGTCAATACTACAAAATAGGGCGATAGCCGACCCTTAGATAAAACAGCCCATAGGCCTAGTAAGCCGTAAGCTACGAGGGCAATAGTAAGCTGCGCCTGGCCTGCTATATTTTCAACATTATAAGCAGGATAAAAACTGAATGTGAGCGCCATAGCAACCAGCATCAAGACGCTATCCCCCCGGAGTGCCTCATAGATTTTAGACATACACGACTTACGCACTTGCCGTACCGACCCAGAAGTGTCCAGAGTAGTTTCAGAAGGGATTTTATCTGATGAAAAGGTAGCCTTAACTACATTGCCAGCAGAAAAATCACTTCTGGAGCTGGACTGATGCTTCTGGGGCGAGTGCTGTAAGTGCGTAAGTCGTGACATACTGCGAGTATAGCATCTGGGTATTAAGGCTAACCCCAATCTCTCTATTAAAAAACGAATTCCAAGTAATCTAGAGGCTTTCGGGCGCAGCCTCTAGTGCCAAACTGATCGTCAGTTTTTCGTCACCCCTTATGACCTTAAGCTCTATTTGATCACCAACTTTTTTACGGTTAATCACACTTGCTAGACTGTTGTCTTCGTCCAAGACAACCCCGTCAATCTCAGTGATAATGTCTCCGTCAAAGATACCGGCTTTTTCAGCAGGTGAATCGGCAACTATAGCTGATTCCAAAGAGCCGGCATAGATATACGCCCCGTTGTCAGCATCAAGCTCAAACCTGTCAGCGATAACATTATCTATCATTGAGTATCGGACACCTACATATGGGACCTCTAGTTTGCCGTTTGTGAGCACTCCTTGGATTGAGGAGCTGATGTCTGATACTGGTATTGCAAAGCCTATGCCCTCTCCATTAGCAACGGCTGTATTGATGCCTATAACTTGTCCATTGACGTCAAAGAGTGGGCCACCAGAGTTGCCCGGATTGATCGCAGCGTCAGTCTGGATAAGATTTGAGAGCCCTTCTGAACCACCCGAGTCACTTGCGACTATCGGTCTGCTTATACCCGACACAATGCCTGTGGTAACCGTATTCTGGTACTGGCCAAGCGCGTTTCCTATAGCAATTACCCTATCTCCTATCTGTACATTAGTGGAATCGCCAACTTCTGCTGGCTGAAGGTCGCGCGCGCCATTGATTTTTAAAAATGCTATATCGAATCCAGATCTAGGATCACGTCCAACTACCTCAACGTCGTCGTACCTCGTGCCGTCGTTCAACACTATAGATACTTCACCGCTGCCTTCTGGCACTACATGTCGATTAGTGACGACGTAGCCATCGCTGCTCAGGATAATCCCAGTTCCAAACCCTGAGCTCCCAAAGCTACGGAAAAAACCAGTTTGCTCACTGATGACCTCAATAGAAACCACGCTCGGAGCAACACGCTCTGCGATATCAGATATGAGATCGCTCTCCGAACTAATGTACTCGACTAGTTGTTGCCTATCAGTTGACGCTTTGTTGAGCTGAGACCCGACCAAGCCACCGCCAGCTCCAAAAATAAAAGAAACTAGAGCTAGGCCAATGATAGTGTTTTTGTTGCTTCTACTGATCAAAAGTTTGGAGCCTCGTCTATATTGTTTTGTCTTGCCAGTCCGAAAGTATCAGAATTGCAACGATAATTATGCCGGCACTGACTGAGATTTGTCTGAGAGTCTGGGAGGACGCTGCATTATGCCTATGCAGCAGCAGAAGCGCCGTCAGCGACCCAAACAGTACTGTCAAAATGAGAGCTATCTGGGGTATAAATGAATACCATATTTGCCAATGAGAGAGCACCCAGGCAAGCTGCATACTGAACAATCCCCAGACGTGAGCGAGAGGCGAACGTACGTCACCCTCCCCGATATTGAGTACATGTACAGCAGAAAAATATGACACGAACCAGACTCCGAGTACCGAGACAGTGATCGAGGGTGGCGAGAAAGCATAGAATATAGCGAGTACTCCAAAAAACTGAGCCGTGACAGCCTGGAGGGCCATCCATAGCGGCTTACTCTTAGTACGTAGAAGTACTGTCCAACCTATAAAAGCGGCCAGAATATGTAGGTCACTGAGCACATCTGTATTACTCATAAGAGATACGAAAGAAAGACCGACGATTATATCTACTGTGTTCGATTTGAGATTAATCAGCCAATAGCGCGACTTGACCCATAGAACTCGCCATTTTGACAAGAATATAACGCCGTAGGCCAGAAAGCTCAGCCCTATCGATACAAACCCAAAAACAATCAGTGGCAGCGCCAATCGCACGAGACCATGTATCAGCTCGGACGTATTCTTACGCTTTATAAAACCTTTAGTCAAAGCTCTCATTTGCGCCGACAATTATAACAAAGTCTGATCCGTGATTGCCACTGTCCAATGATGAAACAGAGCTAGTAGAGGTCACCTCAAAGCGCTGCTCTAAATACCGCTCAGTGTACGGTTTGTTCTGAGCTTGATTAATAATTACTGTACCCAGGTAATCCTGTGTAGGTGCATCCTGAACGGTAATTACGTTATAGCCATAAGACTCTAGCTCTGACGCTACCCGACCAGCGTAGCCTGTGAGCCCTGAGCCGTTAAGTACAGTAACGGTTGCATTCTCGCTGGCGAGAAATCCGTCCTTCAGCACATTTCTGACATGAGATTGGATAGCTGCATAGGTATTCCTGCCCTCGACGGGTATCACAACCGACTGATCGCCCACAAACCCAGTAGTGACTAACTGAGGGTCCTGGTCTAGGCCTAGAGAGCCTATCGAACTGGTCTCAACCTGCCTGACTACGTCGTAGAGTAAAAAGGCCTCGTTCAAACTCATGTTGGTTTGTAAGCTATCGCCTAGGATGTTGAGCATCTCATTCGCTCTCACGGGATTAGCAAAGTTTTCGACGCTAAATACTTGTTCTTTGAGGGCTAGTAGAACCTCTCTCTGTCTCTTGGAGCGATCAAAATCACCGCGTGGGCTTGTGTAGCGGGACCGCACATAAAACAGAGTTTTTTGACCATCAAAAACCTGTTCGCCCGGATAGACATTCAGCCGATAGCCTGAAAACGTCGAATCGAACAGGCGCTCCTCAACATTTATCTGCAAACCTCCTATAGTATCGACAACTCTCTCGACAGCGTTAAAGTCAAACATAGAGTAGTAGTGCACTGGTATACCTATTATGGATTCGACGGTCTCGGATATTTTACTGAGACCAGCCTGTTCGGCCTCAGTATTGTTGCCGCCCTCATCGAATGTCTTGTTTTTTTGCGTCTGATACACCGAGTTGATTTTCATACTCCACAGACCCGGAGCGTCTACGTATAGATCTCTCGGTAGACTGAGTAGGCTCGCTGAATTGGCAAAAGGATCAATGCTAACAACCACGATCGAATCAGTTAACTCACCACCATCATGGCTATCACCTCCCTTGCCTAGCATGAGGACATTGATGCGACCATCACCTTCTTTGTTAACTAGTGAAGGGTCTACACCACGGTTGAGCGCAACTGCACCATCACTGGTGCCGTTGAAAATACTGCGTGATGTCAAGTAGCCTTTGGTCACAAAGTACCCGGCGCCTAAGAATACAACCAGCATACAGCCAAGCACCATATGCTTTAGCAGTCTGAGAGATGGGAGCTTTAGCTTTCTGCGCTTACGCGTATCTTCATCTGGGTGGTCTATGTCGTAGAGGATTCCTTCAAAAGTAGCGTCGTCACTAACTGATCTGCGGTATGTACTCTTGAGCCCTGGGAAACTAGAAGCATCGCCATCAACAACTGAGTTATCCGCATAAGACGTCACTGCACTGGAACGATTTGAAGCCTTGAACCCGGAGCTAGAAGATTTTCTTAAAAACCCGTCAATGTCAGATTGGCTGTCATCAGTGTGTTTGGTTTTTTTCCGGAAATTTTTCACTAGAATATATTCTATCAGGTGACAGGCGTAAGCGTTTGTTTTTTGTGCCTTATTCTTAAAGTCCGTTGTCGACCAACTACAACATACTTTTTATGCCTATTAATTGCTTTTGGATGCTTTGTGCGTAGAATTATAGATCATGGATATACGAAAAAACCTTGCAAGATTCAGAAGTAAAGTACTTCTTCGTGGCACCAGATACGAATGGGCAGCTTCGACAATTTCGATGTTCGCCATTGCCATCATGACGGCCCTTATGCTCAATTTATTTGTGTTTCAACCCTACGAAGTAGACGGCTCTAGCATGGAGCCAACTCTGCAGCATGATGACAGACTGATCGTCTACAAGCTAGGTAGAACGTGGTCAAAGATCGTTAACGATGAATACATTCCTGACCGCGGGGATATTGTTATCTTTGATAAGACAGGATCAAATGACCTCCAGCTAGTAAAAAGAGTTGTTGGTCTACCTGGTGACACTGTCAGCAGTGTTAATGGCCAGATACTGATCCAGAATCAAGACTCACCGGAGGGTTTTGTATTCGAAGAGAAATTTGATCTACAGCTAAGTGTTACCGAGGAATTCCAGCAGACTACCGTCAGATCTGGACAAGTCTTTGTCGTTGGTGACAACCGACTGCCTAATGCTTCCCTGGATTCACGCTCTAGTCTAGGGAGTATTGACTCCGATCAAATCGTGGGTGAGCTGAGTATGAGGATATTCCCACTGTCTGCATTCAAATTCTTTTAGCTTTGAGACCTACCCTATTATTTCTTCGATCCTCTCTAGGTCTTTATCGTCCTTATACTTAAGCATGACATAGCCACCCTTTGACATCGGTCTTAGCCTGACCTGCGTATCAAGTCGTTTCGAAAGAGATTTGGTCCATGTGTTGTCTACGAGCTTCGACACTCTAGTTTCGGATTTTTCTGCATCCTTTGAGCCCCCGTTCTTTACTGTACGGACGTACTCCTCTGCCCTACGGACACTCCAGCCGCTACCAACGATAGCCTTGAAAAGCCTCTCTTGATGCTCTGGGAATTTAATCAGTCCGAGTAGTGTCCGGGCATGGCCCTCGCTAATCTCACCACTGGCAAGCGACTCACGAATATACTCAGGCAGCTGAAGCAGCCTAGCTATGTTTGCGACTGTTGAAGTCGCTTTACCCAGGCTCTGAGCGATGTCGTCTAAGCTTTGATTAAAATCCTGACGAAGTCTATGGATGGCGTAAGCCTGCTCTAGTGGAGATAGGTCTGAGCGCTGAATGTTCTCGGTAATAGCCAGTTGCAGCTGCCCTAAATCATCAGTCGTTCGAATGATGCAGGGTACTGAGCGCAGCTCTGCCTGCTTCGCAGCTCGCCATCGTCTCTCGCCGGCGATTATTGTGTACGCTCCTCCGTCTTTGACAACTATGAGTGGCTGCAGGACTCCGTGCACTTTTATAGAGTGAGTTAGCTCTGCTAAGGCTGACTTATCTATGTCTCTTCGTGGTTGTTTGGGATTTGGTCTGATGTCTGAGATCAGAACATCCTTTGAAGTATTCTGCCCCATGACACTTGCAACATCTACACCGCTGGGTAGTATCGCATCTATCCCTTTACCTAAACCTTTTGCCATAGTACTTAAGACACCTCTTTTGCCAATGCTTTATACGCCCGAGCACCTTTGGACCGTTTGTCATACTCACGAATCGGCTGACCATGGCTTGGTGCTTCTGCTAGGCGAACATTCCTAGGAATTATAGTACTGAGTAACTTTTCTCCAAAATAGTCCGATAGCTGCGCGCGCACATCCTTTGCAAGTGTATTGCGACGATCATACATGGTAACCAATATCCCTAGAACATCCAGCCCAGGGTTTGGCCCTTTTTTAATCCTATCTATAGTTTCGAGCAACTGCCCAAGCCCCTCGATAGCGTAATATTCAGCCTGGACAGGAATTAATACATCAGTTGACGCTACCATCGCATTCAGACTTAATAGACCAAGAGAAGGTGGACAATCAACCAGCACGTAATCATAGTCGAGCTCCTGCAGTGCGCTCTTCAACACCTCAAAACGATTGGGATTATCAGCAAGATCCTGATCAAAGCTCATAAGTCGGCTCCCGCCAGGCAGCAGATCAAAACCATAACCTGTAGCTGCCATTAGCTCTGCAGGGTCTTCTCCACTAACGTAATCAGTCAGTACTTTGAGCCCACTATGTCCTAAACCACTGCTTGCATTGCCCTGTGGGTCAAGATCAACGAGCAGCACGCTTTTGCCCGAGGCAGCTAGCTCGGCTGCAAGATTTATGGATGTAGTAGTCTTACCCACACCACCTTTTTGGTTTATGACAGATATTACCCTCATACTACGTATTATATCCCTCACAATACAAAACCACCAGATCTTGTAAGTGCAGTCTGGGCATGTCAAAACGGTTATTTCTGAAGAAGGCATATCTATTTAGATACGGTGACTGAAGAAAGAGCCTTTTTGGCAGCTCAGGTGTGGTTAAAGGTGGCGGTTTTATTTTGCGGGGATATCGTATAGACGGCTCCTGATTAACTTACCATTGTAGAGTTGTCGTTGAGAGACCTTGTATAACACCTGGGCCACCAGCGAATGTATTCGCCGGCTGAACATCACCATTGCCCCACTGGAGATCACTGGCCGTCCCCGCTCCTGGACTATAAGCCACATTGCTGCCCGTCCATATCGCACCGTAGCCCAGGCCAGCTGCAGCAGCGTAGTTACCCTTAATAACAAAGTATGCTTCGTTAGCCGTAGGGGTATGTGCTGGTAGTGTGTTGCCTAACTGCGCATAGCCTGCGTTCGGCGCAGTATCAGAGAATTTGAATTTACCACCCGCTGGTACTGCTGCGGTATCAGTTGCATACTTAAAAGCAAAGACATATCCGCCAGCTGGCACCGTCGCAGCATTATTGCCAAATGTAAAGTTACCCAAGTATGTGCGACCCACAGTCGTGTAGTCTGCTTCATCTAAACCGAACCTCGTGACAGTAGCAAGGTTCGTCGCTAGCGCATCATACTCTGCTTGAGTCACAGACACCCAGTCGCCTGCACCAGCTGCATCATAGGACGCTTGGCTAGTAGTTAGATTGTTGCGGATTTCATCAGTAGCTGAAGGCGGTGGAGCTGTGTTATAGATCTTTGCCTTTATGAGGGTTGGCGATACGACTGTCATTTCGATATGGTTACTCAGAGCGACTTCATAAGCACCCTCTATCACCGTTACTTCGGCAGGCATAGTCAGCACAAAACCGTTGGCAATTGCGAGCAGATCGTACGTATGCCCAACAACTAGGTTGCTAGCCGTAAGGGTCGTATCTGCTGCGAGATCTATCTGGCCAAAAGTCTTGGCGTCAGCAAAATCAAGATTGGTCCCTGCTACCACAGTATCATAGTCGCCAGTTGTTACGGAGCCACTAACTGTAACTATGTTACCGGCGGCATCGACACCAATAGGCTGTCCAGCACTCGTCGGCGATGCACTAGTCAGGTTCGTAAGTCGTAAGCCCGATGTATTAGCAGCAGAAGAAGTAATTGTGACCACTCCGCCAACCGTGTCTACATTGAAGAATTCTGTTGTACCAGCTGCGTCGGTAATGCTCAATGCAGATGTTGATGAGTTAGCTATGCTAACAGCTCCCAGACCGTCAACAGTAAATACATCTGTTCCACTCGACTGCAACCTGAGTATATTGCCAGCAGCAGTCTTATTGATAAATATAGAGTCATTAGTGCTGTTATCTATCTGCACGGGCCCTGCTGCCAGATCAACATAACCACAGTCTCCATTAACTAAACAAACCGTCCCACTCGCATCGGGGAAGCTGATAGTTCTCGTGGCGGTTGGGTCTATGATGAACAGTTCCGTAGTGAATGCATCGTCAGTAGCACCCTGGAATGTAAATGCCGTCTCGCCTGCAACCTGCGCGTTGAATGTAGCCCTATCCGTACCAGCATCACCAACTGTCAGGCTACCGCGTACATCTAGGTCACCAAATGCAATGATATTACCTGCTGCATCAATCGTCACCCTAACAACATCGTTCGTTTCAAAATTTAGATCCTGCAGATCATCAGTACCCAGAGTTGCAGCTGCTCCGAAACTGTTACCGCCATCAGCGAACCCACTAATATCGGTTATCAATGTGCCCCCAGCGTCTGGTATAACAAGCACATTATTAGCTGTCGGATCCTCTATCTGCAGCGTCGTGGTAAAGCTATCGTCCGTAGCGCCCTGGAAGAGCAGCGGGCTGCCGCCCAGTATGTCTCCGCTAAACGTCACGTCGCCTGACGCATTGACATTGCCAGAGCTATCTACCTGGAACGCATCGCCCGCACCGACTGTGAACAGAGCAGCCGGAGTTGTATCACCGATACCGACATTGCCCGTGTTACTAATCGTAAAGAATTCTGACCCGTTGTTAGTAATTCTAAAGTTACCCTGTTCTGCTCCAGCTGCTTCTTGGACCCCTACAGCCCAGTCTTGTGCTGCACTACACTCAGCTGCATTACAGACGATGTGTAAACTAGCTGGTCCGAGGTAGAGATCTTGCCAGCGCAGTATCGAACTACCCAGATCAAATGTGTCGTCAGCATTCGGCAGGATATCACTACCTACTTGACCATTGAATGTGATCACGTCAGTTGCCGCGTCACCCAAATCTACATCACCTTGCAGTGCAACATCACCGATCGCTGTTATGTCACCAGCTGAATCAATTGTCATTCTGACCACATCATTAGTCTCAAAGTTCAAGTCGAAGAGATCGTTAGTCCCGAGTGTCGCTACAGCTCCAAAACTATTACCATCGTTCTCAAAAACCTCTACAGTCGTGCCACTACCTGAGCCGTCAAGAACTGTAAAGAACCAATCTCTATCCCTCAGTACACCGGCTGCACCACCATTATCTCCTTCATGTATAGATACGCTGAACCCGGCTGTTGTCTGGTTAGTAACATGAGCGATAATCGCATCCCTATTGGCTGCACTCTCAGCCAAACTTAGGAGCACAGTGTAGTCAGAGTTCCCGAGCGCCGTATCAAGCGTCACTGAGTAGGTTCCGACTCCACTTCGAGATGTCGATGCACCTGAACCACCAGCTAGTGCACCACTGGTTCCTGTGACTTTACCGTGAGCATATGCTCCTGCACCACCTATGTTGTAGGTTGTCGAGTTATTGACGCTCACGGTTGCGAGACTCCCGCCGGAACTTGTGGTAACCATTGTCCATGTCTGTCCAGCAACTAGTGGGGCTGTACCGCCTGTCCCCTGTTGCCTACAGACTACTTCGTAATACTCATCGTCAGCAATAGTAACTATCGCTGCTGTAACGCTGTTGGTGCCTTTGTCGTCATTAGTGTTGCGAGCGTATGCATAGCTGGTTGTCTCTGGTAGTACAGTTGTGCCGTTCATGCGCACAGAACATTCTACGGTACGCCTGTTACCGTCAGTGTCATCCCAGTTAACCGCATATGTCACGTAGTAGATACCCGGATCATCGAGAGTTACCCTGGTGTTATTGGTTATATTATCGTGGGTTACGCCAGCTGTCTTAAATGTCTCTGAATCAAACGGAACAGCTGTATATGCGGCAGTGTTTACATTTGCCGTTGAGCTACTAACAAACTGACCGCCTATACCCGATGTGGCACCTGCTGTTAGTGATCGCCAGGCCGTGCCGTCATAGCCTTCAAAGTCTGTACCGGTCCAACGAATTGTACCTGCATTAGTGTTGGTGGTATTACCTAGATTCAGTGCACCACCAACATTGAGAGATTCGAGCGTCGAAGCACCATCCACATTGACTGCGCCATTAACCGCATCAACAAACAGCGTATTGCTCGCAAAATCTATGTCGCCATCGGCCTGGAAGTTGGCTCTAGTCGTGCCATCAGTCTCTATGTTGAAGTCAAAAGTATCGTTAGTACCAATTGTGATACTGGCCCCATTAGTGTTACCACCGTCCAAGATATCCCCCGAGCCGCCACCGCCACATGCTCCAAAGCTTAGGATCCCTGAGCCATCTGTCCTCAGACACTCGTTTGCAGCTCCGTCAGCGTTTGGTAGCGTAAAGATTAGATCACCCGTCTGTGTACCTGGCTGCAAAGTCAGAGTGTTACCAGAACCGTCATTAAACACTAGCGCCCCAGACTGTGTAGCCGAGCCAATATCTACTGTAGATCCATCTAGATCTAGTGATCCCGCTGAGTAAATATCACCGCTCTTTACTACCGTGAATACATCACTGCCGTCACCTTGCAATTGCAAGAGTGAACCTGGGCCAGTCTGATTGACCGCTATCACTGCCTGAGCGTCGTTGACTGCCTGCGGTGTACCAGGAATTAGCTGAACGAGATCGTCAGCTGTAAATGCACCAGAAGTACCTTGTAGCTCACCTGCTCTAAATGCATAAGGAACACTAGTTACCTTAAGCCTCGGGTTCATCTCTCCATCCCAGGAGGGAGAACCAGCTGTACCACCTATGTTGATGGTGAGCCATTGTTCTTCTGACCAGTCGATGGTACCTGGGAAGGAAGTGATACTACCTAGCTGAACAGACATGTAGCCATTGGCTATACGGACAAGGTTGCCTGTGGTGTGTGTTTCTGTCCATTGGGTAGTACCACCAGTGGCAGTGTTATACAGGTTGAACTCTATGTGGTAGTCACCATCAGGGACTAGTTCACCTGCACTACCTAGGAGGCGGCCTTGGAAGTTGAGTTCTTGGGAGGGGGCGGCTTGGGTTGTCTGGGTGTTAGTAATAACTGTTGTGGAGAGGGAGAGAGCTAACAGAGAAAAAACAGAGACAAACAGAACGGTAGACCATAGAAGGGTCTTTTTGAGTAAAGATGTAGCTCTAAGTTCTCGCAACGTTTTACCTGATTGTTTTTGTTTTTTTGAGGTATTAATATAGTACTACCCTAGTAGCCTTCGTCCCACCCCTGTAGCGCCCCTGTATGCACAGCCGATCCTTACTAACCGTATACGGTTAGTATATTTCACCCCTGTTAGCCTTTACTTTTTGAACACTTGGAGAAATAACTGTCAATAGCTGACATATGTCCTCTTAACAGATTTATAACAATGCCCCGCCCCCCCCTATTCCTGCTTTACTCATCTATCAGCACTCTGCTGCAATACCAGGGTGCTGACCCAAAACACTCCCTGTTTAAACCTGCAAGGAGACCTGCAAGGAGTGTCCTTGTAATACCTGTGGCATCAGAGCTCACTAGAGAGCCAGGGTGTCTGTCTGAGGGTTAAGTCTCGGTTACTCTATGATGATGTAGTCGAATGTGTAGGTCTCACCAGCTGTCAGAGCATCTATAGTGCTGACTGTGAAGCCCGTATCGCTCGTCTCGATGAACACTCGTATGCTGGCTGAGCTTGCGTCCTTAGCAGTTAGGGCCACTCTAGGTGCTTGGTCGTAATCTGTTACAAAGCTGGTGTCTAGTACTTCGCCCAAGTTAGCTGCGGATAGCGCATCTAGGGTTATGGTCACCGTTCCCGCCACATCATTACCTTCTATAGCTACAGTGTCATTAATATCTAGATCGGCTCCTGGTGTAGCTACTGGGGTATCACCTGAGGTAGTGATCCTGCTGGTAGTTAGCCCTGACTCTACCGTTAGGGTGCCTGATACGAGTAGATCAGAGTCTATAGTGGCATCCCCTACTACTGTTAAGGTTCCGTCTATATCTGCATTAGCAGTAACCGCTAGTTCGTTGATAGTGGCTGTACCGCTCACCGTGAGGTCTACGAACTGGTCATCAAAGACTGCTGCTTCGAGGGCTACTATTCTATCTTCTTGGGTCTGAGTCGTTACCTCTAGGGCTTCTACTTTGTCGTCTAGTTCTTGGATGCCTTCTGCAAGGAGTGCTGTCAGGTGACGATATTTAACACCGGAGAGATCCCCATTGTCGTCATACTGAGCAAGCAGCGGATTAACAGCCTCTACCTCTTCAGCGATAAAGCCTAGATCGGCAGTGCCTCCATTTATCCAATTGTACCTAACAGGGTTAAGCTGATTTATAGCGTCAAGACCTAAATCTAAGTCCTGGACGTCTTCTTTCCATGCTCCGAGAGATGTACAGCTAGTTATATAGTTTGTAGACCCACCCGGATCACTGTGACACAGAGTGATTGGATTTGCACCAACTGCCAATAGAGAGTTCAGCCTTGTAGGGGTGTCTATGTTGAGTACGACACCTTCTAGTCTAACAGTACCGCTCGTGCCAGCATCAATGTCTATCTCACCAGTACCGTTAGTGTTGATGTTCAGTTTTTCATTGGTGTTATAGCTGGTGATATTAGCTTCTGTGGTGTTAAGGCCAACCACTAACTGGCTAACTCGTACCGATGTGTCACCGCCGCCCGATTCTGTGCTAACTAGATTTAGTATGTCCGCACCAGCTGTACCACCATTCTTTTCACCAGTAAAATAAAGCACGTCAGATGTAGCATTGTAGCCAAAGTAGAAATTGTCACTACCACTAAAACCAATATTGCCGCCAACCGTCAGAGCGTCATTGGTTTCATCACAATCAGTAACCCCAACGCCTAAGCAGTCATATTCTGAGTTGTAGTTAATGATCAGCTCATCTCTAGCGCCAATAGATACACCGAGTAGCGCCAGATTCCTAGCATCACCGGATCCTGAAGTGCTACCTTGAATCCAGACATTGTAGCTAGCGTTGCCTGAGTACGGCTGGTGTATCTGACTATCAAATTCAGCTACACCATCAAAGAATGAAGTACCAGCGACTTCTAGTTTATGACTAGGTGTTGCCGTACCGATACCTACGTCACCTGTGTCCTCAATGGTTAGGCGAACAGCGCCATTCGTACCAAGTTGTAAGTCTTTAGTGGTACCAACAGCACCAATGAATGCAGCGTTAGATAATGTGCTCGTATATGCACTAGCATCAGGAGCAAAACCTGCGCTACCGACTAGACCCGTTATTAGACTATTGCCGTTTGCTTCGTCATCGTCTTGTGTATAAACAATGTACGGGTTATCACTCTCCGTAGTGTCGTCTGTATCTGCCCTTAGAAAAATAGCAGCATCGGCTGTATTGGCTATCTCAAGGTTAAAGCCTGGACTTGTAGTCCCTATACCCACAAACTCTTGGTCGTTCAATACTAGACCAGTTGCGCTATTTGCTGAATCTACCACGATATTTAGGTAGTCGCTAGTCGCATCATCTACAACGTTAAAGTTTGCATAGTTACTTGTGCCTGTGCCATCTGTTTCTCTAATAAGTACACCAAAACTACTATTCTCAGGCCGTAGCTCTATATATCCAGTGTCATTCCCAGCTATTGTACTTAACTCTAGATTGCCAGCTGAATCGACGAATATATCAGCTATCTCATTAGCTTCGTCAGCACCGAAAATGCGGATGCCTTCTGAGTTAGAATCAGGGTCTACGGTGAGTAGCCCATTTATGTTTGTGCCATCACTCGTAACCCTCACCTGCTCAGTACTGGTGCCAGCCTCTGATGTCTCAATCGTTAGATAGCCATCTTCTGAACCTGCAGTGTCATCAGTTACGTAGCCTCTAACCTTGGCATATGGTGACTCTGCACCACCATCATCTAAACCGCGGAAGTTAACTGTACCCAGCAGTGTATCTGCTGCTGGTGTAGTTACCAGGCTATTTAGGAGTAGAGCTGAGTTACCATCAGTGTCGCTTATTGCAAGTTGTGCCGAAGCACCCTCTAGCTCTAAGAGTCTGGTAGGTGTATCCGTCCCGATCCCCACTTCACCAGTCTCAGTAATACGTAATCGCTCATTACTCTCACCATTAGTGTAGAAACGTATAGGAGCATTAGCTCTAGTGATGACAGATAGACCACCAGATAGACCTGAATCAGTAGATAGTGCAGCACCGTCTTGGACAAAACCACCTGTGGTTGAGTAATTAGTGCCTAGTGTTATGAGTCTCGTTGTATCCTGGATGGCGCTGCCGTTTGCAGCAATCAGCTCAGCCCAGTCTCCTGTACCAGTGCCTGCTTGAGTAGCTACTACTTGGACTGCTCCTGCTGATGGGCTGCTAACTTCTAGGTCGTAGTTAGGCTCAGCTGTCCCGATCCCCACCTGACCTGCAGTGTCTATAACTAGGTTATCTGCTCCTGCTAGACCTAGAGTTAGGTTACCTTGTGCGGCTCCTGCTGTTTCTATGACTCCGAGAGACCAGTCTCTGTCTGAGCCACATTCTGAGGCGTTACAGAATACATGGAGGCTTTGTGGTCCAAGATAGAGATCTTGCCAGCGGAGAGTAGATGAGCCTAGGTCGTAGGTGTCGTCGGTGTCGGGGAGCAGATCGGTGTTGATGGCTACAGAAGCTAGATTGTCTAGAGCTGTAGTGGCCCCACCTGAACCCGTATCATCCGTACCACAACTAAGTACTCCATTAGCATCTGTGTCTATAGTGTCACAGTTGGTTAAGTTGTTGATGGTGACGTCGCCTGTTTCAGCTACTCGGAAGAGTTCGTTTGTGGTGGTGAAATCACTAAGTGGAGTATTGTTAACCACAGAGAAGTACCTAGTGTCGGCATCGTTGTTGTTGTAGTCGATGCCGATGATGACGTTGTCTTCACCACGGAAGGCTACATCACCACTGTTGTCATAGAAGTCACCGCCTGTGGCCAGGATATCTGCATCACTCCTAAGGAAATCCGCTCTAACCGTACCGTCAAAGAATGCGTTCCTCCATTCATTCGTACCCTCTGCTTGACCTATGTCGTAGGTAGAGTCAGCTGCAGGATAGAGATGACCAGCGATTGTGAGGGCTCCGTCTGTGGCGTTGCTGATAGTCTCGCCATTTTCGAAAGTCAGCGTACCGTTGATCTCTGCATCACCATCAACATCTAGCAGCGCTGACGGAGTCGTCGTACCGATTCCTACTTGGCCATCAGCCTCAACAAACAGCCTGGTGTCCGCGGTCGTAGCACCACGCGTCCAGATAGCATAGTTACCATAGTTATTAGTGTGATCTGTAATCTGTGCACCCGCTATGACTGCAGCTGCACCATTGGTTTGATCACCATAGACTATGTTAGCCCAGTTGTTGTTAGTAGCATCTGTGTTTATTACTTGCAGAGCATTACCGCTAGAAGTTATAGCAGTACCTGCATTAGAAGTCTCGATGGCAGCACCACTTTCGGCGGTAAGTAGACCTGTTGATGTAGTCGTACCTGTTACCGATACACCTTGGTAGAATGAGAAGTTGCCACTAGCATCAACTATGGCTGCATTGGTTGATCCACTATTAACTCTAAACTGTAGACCACCAGTACCACCATCTAGGTAAGTACGGTTATTAGTCCAGCGGCCGTAAAGAACGTTCTCTAATGTTCCAGTTGTGTTCTCTGCTCTGATGATACCGTCTGAGCCGTTGTCTAGGTTGATGTAGGTTTCTGCGGTTATCTCACCACTGAATGTAGGCGCATCCACCACGCTAACTGTCCCAGCAGCTAGATCAGTCGCATCTATGTTAGTGCCGGCTGTCAGACCAGCAGAGCCAGTGACTGTTAGGACACCGCTGGATACTGTTAGGCCTGTGCCGGTAAAGTCAGTGATGGTGTCGCTACCTATCTCTATGCTCTGACCGACGAAGGCGTTTTCTTCGTTAACATCTACTAGAGCACTATACGGGGATAGGTCAGTTACGTCGTCAACTATTGTCCAACCCTCATAGTCGGCTATAACACCACTTGAGCTTACGACCCTACTCACCTCTACTGCTGGGTAGCTATAGGTGTCTGCTACATCACCAATAACGACGACGACATTGCTAGAGGCATCTAGGCCGAGTCTAATGCGAGGGTCAATTGAGCCGCTCCTGGAGTAGCCATGATTTACAAAGCTAGAGCTGAAATTGTACCAAGAGAGATCAAATTTAGCCTGGTTGTTTCCTTCATAGTTGTAGAATGAGAATTCAAAGTCCCTGATCCATTCTACTGGTGATGCCCGCGGGATATTAGTTTCAATCACAATCGCACCAGTACGGTTATTGCCCCCCTGATAAGAGCTAGCTAGGTTCTCATAGACATATGATGCGCCAGAGTCTGTCTGCTGGATGCCACCAGACTGCACAATGTTGTTGCCTACTAGTAGATCGCCACCAACATCTGTATAGCCGAGCAGAGAACCAGTGGCATACGTACCAACTGTGAAGAGGCTCTGTAAGTTCTCATCTTTGACTTCTAGCGCTTTAGTGGCTGCTTCGTTATCTACGCCCTGGATGAGCACTTGGGCTTCCCCGCCTGAGTTCCACTGCTGGTTGATTGTGTTGGTTCCTATTTGGAGCTGGGACTCAGGCGTACCGTCACCTATGCCTACTCTATTGTTCACAGCGTCTACTGTAAGTGTGTCGGTATCTACTCGTAGATCTCCGTCGCTCTCTAGCTGGAATTGAGAAGTACTAGTTCCACCACCAGACAAGTAAATACTGCCGGATGTAGTGTAGAGACCTACGTCATTAGCACTGCTGTAGTTACGTTGTACACCATGTGATGTATTACCAAAGTAAATTGCACCCTCTGTATTACTGGCTGTGCCTATGAGTAGTTCTGGAGTGGCGCCTTGAATTTGTAGATCATAGCCAGGTGAGGTAGTTCCTATACCCACCTCACCATCAGTGTCGGCTGTTAGCACTGGAGAGTTATTTACAATAAGAGATGTATTGTCATTTGTTTGTGCCCCAACGTAGACCGAACCATTAGTGATAGATTGCAGCTTACCTGTGGTTGTACCGCCTACTGTTGTAATTAGTGGGTTGGTTCCGTTTTGAACAGTTATACCTGCGATTCCTGCATCTTGTTCAATGGTCAGACGAGAACTCCCACTGGTAGCGCCTAGTCTTAACCTATCATTAACATCATCATAAAAGAAATTACCATTATCTTCTGTGATAGTACCATCAGTATTAGCAAAGAATACTGATCCTTGAGTAAATCCTCCTATAGATGCACCAGTACAGTTACCGACACTGAGACAGAGAGTACCAGAAGCGTTAGGTAGTGTGTATGTTTGGTTGGCTGACAGGGCTGCTGGAGTGAAGGTGCCGGTGAAGCCAGAGTCGTTGAATGAGAGGTCTGAGTTGAGGTTGATGTCGCCGGCGAAGTAGTTGAGAGCCGCAGCGTCCTCTGAAGAGACACCATACCTGTTAGTAATGTTGACGGTGCCGGTTAGCGTAGGTGCCTGCAGCCTCAGACCATACAGGTTTGTTACATTTACTGATGATCCAGTACCACTGCCGTTCAGGGCGACAAAGTTATCATAGCTACTTAGATTTGTAATGTTGCTCACGTTGTTATCTGCAGTGTTAGCAACATTAAGAAACCCATAGAAAGACCTTTGATCGGTTATGTTATTTGTAACGTTCGTGTTAGCTCCATTTGTAACAGCAGCGTTACCGCTTGAGCCGGTAAGACTAACCACTGTTTGAGTAGAGCTTGCCGGTGCAATAAGTGTGCCTCTCGCAGAAACACCTGTTACGCTCGATGTGGTTTGAGATGCGTTATCTTGACCTCTGTAGTTCACACTAGCTCGATCGCCTATAAGCTGGACGGCTGTGGCCGGTGAATCCCAGTCCACTCTCGTATTAACACCGTCAATGTACAGCCTAGATACATCTGGAGTAGTCGGCTCATCAAATGTTATTGTGTTGCGCTGGCCATATGCAAAGTTAAACCCACCTGGGGTGGTCGAGTTAACCGTCTGGCTTGTACTCAGGTTGATGTTGTTATTGATCCCTGGCGTGACGATGAAGCCGCTTGTTGACGGATATGTGAGGCCGGTGGCTGGGTTCGACACATACAGCGCAGAATCTGTGAACTCTGTTGCAGAGCTCAAGTCCGTTATCCCGCCAACAACCTCAAGCGTACTGCTCGGCGCAGCCGTACCTATACCAACATTGTTCTGGCTCGCATCAACAAATAAAGTGCTGCCATCTACAGCTAGATCAGATCCATCAAAGGTTAGTCCTGATCCTGATGTTATGTTTTTAGCTGCATCAAAGTAGGCTACTTGGTTAGCTGTACCTGCCCCTGTTATGTCTCCTGTTCCTCCTACTCCTGCGCAGTTACCGCTAGAGAGACAGATGTCTCCGCTTGCGTTAGGGAGGGTATAAGTCTGACCTGCAGACAAAGCAGCAGTTTGGATGGTACCTCTATTGGATGTACCATCCCATATACCTAGTTGGCCTGCTAGATCTGATCGACCAAAGTCTGTTAGGCCACTTTCATTAACACGTAGTAGCTGAGAGGCTGAGCTCGTAGCTGCATCGCCGCCAATGATTAGGGCACCATTAGCATTACTAGCATCACTATCTATGTTGATGTAGAGAGTCTCCTCGGCTGCGACTACACCAGAGACGTCAAACAGGATGTCAGCTGCTGCTGCGACTGAGTTCTGGTCAGAAATGGTTATGGCGGAGCCTATGTTGACGTCATCTAGTCTGGATAGACCGTTGACCGTGAAGTCATTCAGATCGAATGTAGCCAGGCTAGTACCACCGTATAGTATCTCCACGCCACCGCCACCGTCATAGAGGACAATTCCGTTATCTTGCTCATCATTGAGGATTGAGTAATCATCTCCTGTTTCGGAGATAGTTAGGCTTCTCGCCCCACCACCATTGACCGTGAGAATAGGTGAAGTGGTCGTGCTAGTAAGTGTTAGTGCTGTCCCGTCGTAAGTTAAGTTACTGCTGCTAGTGAGTGTATCTGCGTCTGAGAAGTATGCTAACTGATTAGCCGTACCTGATCCATCTACGCCGCCTGCCCCCGTGACATCAACATTCAACACCCCACTACCGTCAATGGATAACCCTGATCCTGTCAGATCAGTGATAGCATCACCATTAACAGTTAGCTCACCACCACTCGCTATAGTTAGGCTTGGTAGTGTCTGGCTCTTAGTTACATATACATCATCGATCTTATGTACAACACCTGTTGTACCTGAGCCTATGCGGATAGCTACTCTCAGGTAGGCTGTGCCTGCAGGAGCTGTGGCGTTGCCAGACTGTTGCTCCCAGGTGTCAGCAGCTGTTGTGCCGAAGCCTGGGTAGGTATTACTGATCTGACCCTTGGCAGCATTGAGCCATTGGAACCTTAGTGAACCCTGGCCAGCTGCACCAACAGCGTGGATCCAGACTGATCCGTAGAATTCATCACCTTCCTCTGCTGGGATCTCAACTGTCTGGAAGATATAGTTGTTGCCACCGTCGGATGTAGATGTACCAGCATAGTTGCCAGTGCGCACAAGGGTACTCTCTAGAGTTAGATCACCAGTATTAGCCCAACCATCATCTTCATCACCTGTTTCAAAGCCTGGGTTGTCTATGAGGTTTTCATAGGTACCTATACCGGTGTCATAAACAACAATCTCACTACCCTGAATGGTCGTCTTGTTGCTATTGCCTGTACCAGTGTTGATATTGGTGGTGCCGACGACTGTTGTTGTGCCGTTAGAGGTTAGGCCACCATTGGCAGTAGTTAAGCCTGATAGAGTTGATGCGCCGTTAACTGTTAGGGCATCACCGACTGTAACGTCTCCACCAGCTGTCACTTGTAGGGCTACATAGTCATACGTAGTGTCGCTACTCCAGTTACCTCCACCGCTAACGATGGCGAATGAATCTGTACCACCGTTTTCCCTGAGGCCTATGAGTTGATGGGCATTCAGTGGAGCTTCAATGATACCGCCAACTGCCGTACCACTGATCAGACCCGTAATGTCTGAGTCATTAGTGGTGTTGTAGCTACGAATGGTGGTTGGGCTGACTGCGTAGGTGGAGACGTCGATGCCTGCATTAGCCGTAACCAACCCAGCAAAAGTAGGGTTATCTATAACATTAACAGTTAATGTGTCTGTAGCACCTACTACTGTATCTATATTAGTACCACCAGCTATATCTAGTGTATCTCCTGTTAGGATATCTTGATCAGCACCAGAGTCTCCAGTCAGTGTTAGAAGTGATGTACCACCTGTTGGTGCACAGGCACCCCAAGTTGGAGCTCCTGCTCCTGCTGAGAGTAGACATTGGCCACTCGTGCCTGCGGCACTGGTGACCACATTACCAGAACCATCACGATAGTAGATACCATAGTCAGTGCCGCCGGAGATGGTGAGGTTACTACTTATTGTAGTAAGGCCAGATGCACCAATGCGTAGTCTTTCTGCTCCACCATTCCATAGAACCGTATCACCACCACCTGAGTCTTGGATAACTAAATCATCAGCTAGCCCAAAGCCATACGCGTCGCTTGTTCTATATATTAGAGCTTCCCCACCATCAGTTTCTAGACGTAGTTGAGAATTAGCGTTAGCACCTGTGTCTAAGTTCTCTATGGCAATGGCTGTTCGTGTGTTTTGAGTGTTAGCTACTTCGAGCTCTTCGTCGGGGGAGGTAGTGCCTATGCCGACATTCTGAGCAGTATCTACAGTGATTGCATTAGTATTGTTTGATCGTATATAGAATGGGTTATTTGAAGCTGTACCTACGATGCCTTCACCCGTATCTAGTGTCTGTAGCTTGACTCTAGATGTTCCGTTACGTACTTCAAGTAATGTGTTGTTGCCGCTATGCACGACCAGTCCGGCGTTAGCACCCACCTGTTCAACTTGCAGTCTTGCAGCTGTTCCGGATGGGGCACCTATACGCACTCTTTCATTATCGGTATCTACATTAAACACAGGATCTCCACCATCAACATCTAGTATTTGGAAGCCGTTACTACTATCTATCTCATTCTGCAGAGTTATCGCACCACCATCGGCAATAGTTAGGGCGCTATTGCCACCAGTCTCAAACTGTAAGGAATTAGCGTCATTAGTACCAATTACCACAGTAGAGCCAGTGGAGTTACCACCGTCTAAGATGTCTCCTGTACCGCCCACTCCTGCGCAGTTGCCTGATGTTAAACAGACTGTGCCTGATGCGTCTGGGAGGGTGTAGGTTTGGTTACCTGTCAGGGTTGCAGTGTCTACTGTGCCTGTGAATGTACTGTTTTGGAAGAATAGGTCACCATCAGCATCAAAGCCAGACAGGACAGTAGCTCCTGAGTTTACGGTCTCAAACAAATTAGCAGTTTGAGCTGCTGAGGCGACTACTTGAGCACCGACATCAGCAGTGTCATTGGTGGTAACCCTAAGTCCTATAGAGTTACCTCCCTGGATACCAAGGCCAATTGTGTTAGCAGGAGTCGCTGAACCAACTGATGCTACACCACTTGGTGATATACGTACGTGTGGGGCACCGATCTCAGCCCATACAGCATTGTTAGAGTTATGTAACACTTGAGTACCATCTAGATAGTAACCACTGGTACCCGCATCTACTGTGCCAGTGGTAGTTATATCTCCAGTAAAGTCACCAGTCGTAACTGTCAGAGCACCAGAGTTGGCTATACGTACTATGTCGTTAAGCTCTAGATCGCCAGTGTCGATGTCTATGTTGTCTGAGCCGGCAGTACCTCTAACTTCTAGTTTGTCATCACCAGCTGTGCCACCGATTAGTACGTTGCCTGTAGCTGCTGCAATAAATAGCTGAGAATTGGCTGCATACTCAGATTGATTACCTGCTACAGTATCGAGCCCAATACCGATACCTACTGCGTTATATAACTCACCTATGAAGAACTCGTTGGTATCATCTTCATCAGTGATAAAGATGCCCTTTGCCCGACCTTCGTAGCCATCTAGCACAAGAGACGTTGTCGTTGCCGGCGCACCACCACCGTCGGTCGCATCTATCGTTAGCGACGCTCCACTGGCAACTTGGATCGTAGGATTTGATGTGAATGTCTTGGGGCCAGCTAGTGTCTGGGAGGTATTAGTAATAAGCCCTCCTGATATACCTGTACCTGCATCAGGTATATTAAATGTATGCACGGTCCCAGTAGAATTAATGTTAAAGTCTGTGCCTGTTGTACCTACAGCAAATGTTTGTGTAGCACCAGTTAGACCATTGAGGCTAGAGATACCCCCAGCGCCACCAACATCATCCGTCCCACAAGTCAGCACACCGCTAGCATCTGTCTCTAGAGCAGTACATGAGAAGAATGAGCTGTCGGCTAGTGTTATGCCAGATCCTGACGATCCAGCATTGATAGTTAGGGTGTCTGTGTTGGCGTCACCTATAGTGGTGTTGCCGTTAAGTAGTGTTACACCCGAAATAGTCGCATCGTTATTAAATGTAGCAAGACCCGCCTCATCAATAACCAATCGCTCTACTGGTGAGCCAGCTAGAGTAGTCCCAGTAGTTGAGAAAACGAGCTCACCTGCTGCAGCATCAGTCGATGTTGTGCCTGCAGCCCTGGTGAATATCTGAGCGTAGAGGTTCTGAGTTGTTAGTTGAGTGTCATCACCGTAGAAGTCTAGTTGACCAACGGCATCACCATTAGTAATGGTTGCATCATCTCTCGTCAGAGTTAGTACTCCACCCCCAGAACCACCTGTGGCAGATACTTCGAGGGTGCTGATTGGAGTGTTAGTGCCTATACCGACATTACCATCCTCTAGAACTGCAAATCTATCGCCGTCAGTGTTGTCATTGGAACTAACGTAGAATATTGCTCCACCAGTTTCGTTATTGGCAGACACTTCTAGATTGGCGTCTGGCGTGACGTCTCCTATACCTACTTCCCGAGCTGCATCAATGACAAGAGCATGAGCACCAGCTGTCGCAAAACCAAGCTGATCGTTACCTACCCTATAAATACCTGTATCTTCATCACCGGCGAAGTACAGAGACGGAAGAGCTCCTGAACCACTCTGCAGAATGTTAATAGTACCAGTACTATTGATCCTTAGGCGCTCTTGGGGGTTGCCAGTGCTAGATGTATAAAACTCTAGCTGACCGGTTGCGTCATCAGTAGTAATGTCTTGGGCAGCTGCAGCAATAATGCTGGCGTGATCGGGGCCTGCCAGCCCGTGATCATGCTCCTCATTGCCGGTCGTGTGTTCGGCGAGCACCCCCGACGGCTCGACTGGGCGCTCGCCGGGGTCGCGCTCGGCGGCGTGGGGCTCGTGCTGTTCGGCTCCAGTGGGCTC
>JBCCHY010000007.1:0-35283 GCA_039028495.1 Patescibacteria group bacterium | reverse complement strand
AGTCAATGATCTGGGCGTTAGTATTAACGTCAGGCGCGGGTACGTCTTTTTCCGGTCCGATGTCTTTGCCCAAGACTTGTACGTATTTTCTGGAGAGCTCTTCTAGCTGAGTCTCATCTAGCACCCTAGGATCTATTTCTATACCGCCTTTTCCACCGCCTAACGGCAAACCAACCGCGGCTGTTTTAAAACTCATTAGAGTGGCGAGAGCTTGAACTTCCTCTAGATTTACTTCTGGGTGGAATCTAATTCCGCCCTTGTACGGGCCTAGTTTGGAATTATGTTGCACTCGGTAAGCTTTGTACGTATTGCCGTTACTATGCTCTATTTCAAACTCATGAACATGCTCGGGTTCTAGCAGAGTAGTCAGCCTTTCAGGATCAATACCGATAATACCTGCCGCGTCTCTGATCGATTTTAAAGCTGTTTCTAACATACCGTTATATTATCATATAGCTATATAAAGTATAGTTATATATGTAGGCTTCTAGCAGCTGGTCCAACTACAGCCCGCAAAGCGTGATTGAACCCTTGCTGCCTGGCACCGCCGTACTCTCTTAGTCTGTGTAGATGAGGCATAGCTCTTCTTCCTAGTTCTACAGGCCGGGTATCACCTGCCCCTAGATTGCTGCCATCGGTTTGCAAGTTAACATACATAGTCAGCGCGTCAATTGGCAGCTCTTCACTCCTGACTACAGCTAGCCTATAACTGCCGACTACACCACGGGCCCAATGAGACTCATCCTTTTGAACATAAGAACCCATAGAAACAGGCTTAACTAAGACTTGCTTGCCAACTAACTCATGCAGGATTTCGGCACATCCTTGTGATGCTCCAGCAATCAAAGACAGTACGTCTTTTGGATCTAGCCCTCTTAGCTGGTTGGCTACCTCTGCTACAGAATCATAGCCATTCAGCCTTAGTAAGCCTAGTTGTGCCTCTCGCAAATTCATTCTCCAATCATACTACTAAAATATACTATTGAAAGCTTAGCCAATAACACGTGCTACTTCCTCTAAGGTTGTGATGCCCTGGACTGCTTTGAGCACTCCATCTTGCTGTAATGTAAGCATTCCCCCTTGTACGGCAGTACTTTCTATATCTTGAGCAGTCAGGTTGTGGTCGGCTGATTTGACCAGGCTGATTAGGTCGTCAGTCATCAACATTAGCTCTCTAACTGCTACTTGTCCTTCGAACCCAAAAGGGCGCTCCTCTGAACTGCCTGGCTTGTACAACGTAATATCAGTGAGATCTGGCGCATCAATATAGCTAGGGAGCGTATCTAGCACTCTACGAATATACTCGGCAGTCTGCTGATCAGGTTTATAGGCTACTCTCGTTTTAGGGTCGAGCTTACGTACCAGTCGCTGTGCCTGTATGAGACGTATGGAGCTTAGAAAAAGCGGATTCTCATTAGTGGCATCCAGGATACGAGTCATAGCGGCAGCTGCACTACTAGCATGGTAAGTGCTGAGGACCAAGTGGCCGGTAAGCGCTGCCTGTAAAGCAGTCTTGGCAGTGTCGTCATCTCTGATTTCACCGACCATGACAACATCAGGATCGAGACGTAGAACTGCTCTTAAGCCTTCGCCAAACGAAGCTCCGCTATGGCTATCGATGGGTATCTGAGTGATACCAGGGATCTGATACTCGACCGGGTCCTCTAGTGTAATGATCTTGCGCTCAGGACTAATAAGCTCATTGATGATGCTGTAGAGTGTTGTGCTCTTACCTGATCCTGTAGGACCAACTATCATTACCAGACCAGATGGATTCTGGACAATTCCTCGGATAGCTTCTGATTGGTAAGGCTCTAAACCTAGTTTATCCAGATGCAGCATATCGGGGTTAAAGTTAAATAGCCTCATCACTATATCCATACCGTGTATAGCAGGTACTGTCTCTATACGTAGGTTGACCATGACTTCACTGCCATCTTCCATGACAAATTTGCGTCCTATGTGGCCAGTCTGTGCATCATTACTCGCAGTCGAAATACTCGCTGAGCTGGCAATTGCACTGACGAGTATCCTGTATTTGTCCCCCGGTAACTTAGCTATAGGGTGTAGTACACCGTGGACCCGAAAACGTACTCGCGTATAGTCTTCTTCGTTCTCTAAATGTATATCACTGGCCTTTAATCTGAACGCTTGTTTGACGAGATAGGCCAGCATGTCGTCAGCTTTGACCTCTAGTAGTGTTTTGGAGATTTCCTCTATGCCGATACCGCTAGCTGCCTGAGCTAGCTCTATGTCATGATAGACGACTTCTTTTGGCGGGTCGTATAGCAGCATGTAGTCGTTAAACGAACTATCAGATATCAGTACGTATTCAACTCGGTGGTCATTGAAGCTGTCACGCAGTTGTTCACGGACTTTTGGCGCGGTAGTGGTAGTAATCCCAAATGTGATGCCGTCTTTGTTAGACGTCACAGGAACAGCCCGCAGTGCGTACATCTGTTCGTTAGTTAGGAGCTCTTTATACAGAGGTTTGCTCTTGAACGTGCGAGTATCAACATAGCGTAGGCCTAGCAGCTGCGCACGCTGGCCGGTGCTTGTTTCTTCTATTGTCCTTGCGTCTTTTGCCAAGATTTTCCCACTCTTTATATAAGTACATTATACTTTACCTAGTTATGGATAATAAACCCCAAATAATTCTCGTACTCGACAACCTACGCAGTTGCCATAATGTTGGCTCGATTCTGCGCACTGCCAATGGGTTTGGTGTTAGACATATAGAATTCGTCGGCACAACCCCATATCCAGAGCTGGCTGACGACCTGCGTCTAGCTCATATGATATCTAAACAGTCGTCACAAATAGCCAAGACCGCCCTAAGAGCCGAACAAGACATAAGCGGGCACTATCATAATGATATAGCTGCCTTTCTAGAGAAACAGAGCGCCGACAGACCTATTGTATGCCTCGAGCAGTCAGAGGGTAGTGTTAGCTTACCGGAATACCAACCAGCTGGCCCTATCTACCTAGTTGTAGGCAACGAAGTAGATGGTGTGTCTGCAGAGTTTATGAGTGCCGCTGATACTATTGTTGAAATACCGATGAGAGGTTCAAAAGAATCCTTCAACGTCGCAGTATCTACAGGCATCGCTCTCTACTCACTCTTAGGCTAAAGGATTTTAAGCATAAGCATTTTTATATAGGTTTATTGCGCTGCTGTCATAGTTAATGTATACTTTTGTTCTGAAAACATTGGAGGGAAACCTGTGAGTAATTCACTAACGAAACATCTAATGGTGGGGCTAACATTAATCCTAAGTATTTTTGCCTTTGGAGCAATCCTGAGCGGCTCAGCCGCTGCAGAGGGTGAAAAATTCACCTACACTGCGGAGTCAGGCGACAATCTCACTGAGCTGGTCCGTAAAAGCGTTCAGCTATACGCTGATGGTAACGATATCACTCTATCTGCTGGCCAAGTTATTGCTGCAGAAACATGTGTTGTGAACACACTCGGAGCATTTGAAATCCAGGCAGGTGAACAGGTAGAAGTGCCTGTTAGTGAAATCAGCGAGGCTGTTAGTACTGTCAGCTCATATAGTGATGCGAGAGCCCAATCATGGGTCGACGCCACAGGTGGCATCGACCAAACTCTAGTCGGCGTGAACCCAACTACAGCGCCAGCTTTTGTGCCTAACACAGAGCTACAGAGTGAAAACCCTGACACCAGCGGTGATGCAACTGCAGGCAGTGATGGTGACGCTGAATCTTCTGACCAAAACTCAGAGAATACCAACGACGATGCATCGAACGACCAAGCAGCTACAGAGACAGATGGAGATGACGACGGAGCTCCATGGTACTGGTGGCTTATCGGTATCGGCGCAGTAGGAGCTATGTGGTACATCCTGGGCGGCAATGAAATCATCGCCGAACGCCGCAAAAACAGCTAAACTTAAAGATCAAATCGTAAAACTCAGCTGCTTGTGTAGCTGAGTTTTACTTTTCTGTGTAGAAAATACAGTACTCCCCTTTTAACTGCCAACATATCAATCTATAATGATCATATGCATACGAGGCACAGGATTGGGCACATGTTAATGGCGTTTGGGGTCTTTTTGTGGCTCAGCACCTCGACGCTTCTGGCATTTGGCCAACAGACAGCGCTTGCGTCAATAGATGTTGGCTCTGTACATACGCTCAGTAACCAAGAGCGTACTGGGGCTGGTTTAGATCCCTATGTGCTCGACTCAAAATTAGCGGCCGCAGCTCAGGCAAAAGCCCAGCACATGCTAGATAATGGATATTTCGCACATACAGCGCCTGATGGGACCGAGGGGTGGGACTTTATAGCATCTCAGGGCTACGAGTACTCAACCGCCGGAGAAAACCTGGCCTCATCAAACCAGAATTCACAATCAGTTGTTACCGGCTGGATGAACAGCCCAGGGCACAGAGCCAACCTGCTAAACACGACATATACAGAAGTCGGCTATGGGTCGGTCTACGTGGGCGCCTGGGAGTATGAGGGCGTAACGTATAGCAACACTCACTACGTAGTCGCGCTATATGCTAAACCTCCTGCTGACCCGCCACCGGAGCCTGAACCAGAACCGGAGCCCGAGCCAGATCAAACAGAGCCTGAGCCAACCGACCCTCAGCCAGAACCTACGCCCGATCCGACCCCACAGGAACCAGAGCCTGAGATACAAAATGAAGTTACCCTTAGCTCTGATAGTGTGGCAGAGCCTCTCGATTCTGACGGTAACGAGCTAGTTGAATATACTCAAGACGACAATATTACTCTCACGGGGAATACTGAACCGGATGCACGTGTAGAAATCACGATAAACGATACTGAAACACTCGAGCCAATCACAGTAGACCAGGAAGGCTCCTGGACCTTTGTGCTCAGCGGACTCGCACCAGGTCAGTACAGCCTGACAGTTAAAGCATACAGCCAAGGTTCTGAGGTAGAGCTAGCAGCTGCGAGCAACATAGGCTTTGAGATCATTGCAGCTGAAGCTCCAGAACCAGTTGTAGAGAACATACCCGAAGATCTACCTGTCGCTTCAGTTGCGCCTACCAGTAGCTCTGGTCTCAGACCTGCAGTTGGTATCAGCCTGGCAAGTCTAGGAGCCCTAGCAATCGTCACCGGCATCACACTAGAGCTCAGGTGGGTCAAGAACCACCACGATCTCGACTTCCACCTCCCCCACCTCCATTAATACTACGAGCTAAGCTTTTGTTGCGAACTGAAGACTTGGTATGTGGCGTGCTATCTCTTGCATATACGCATGTCTTACGTGCCCTGGCATCTGTTCAACGTCATAGACAAAGCCATCACGCTCAAGCATATATGTGGGAGCTTTATTGCTAGAGTGGCCAGATTGTGTACGATAGTGTTTGTCCTGAGCATCAACAGTCACTACAATTCTCTCGGTCGCTCCAGAATCTGTCGGCAATGTAACGCTTAACTTCTTCTGATGTGGTTGTGCCTCCAGTTCAGCTTCTCCTGACTGTACCGTGAAGGCACCAATATCATTAGCTCTAGCACGGCTGCTATACGGGAAAGGTTTATAGAGGTCCTGTGTTACTGCAAATGCGCCTAAGAAGCTTCTGATTGACTTTGATAGTTTGTGCTCTAGCATACTTGCCTCATGAGCCTGTCGTCGGCTTAGTGTCATCTGCTCGGCATATGAGTGCCTCGCATAAAATGCAGCGAACCTACCTAGAATAGTCGTAGCCGGTCTAACACCAAATTCCATAGAATTACTACGCAAGAACTTACCCTCATCCATATAAGACAGTCCGTTGTACCGGTCTGATCTTTTCTTGCTAAATGCTGCCTCGATAGCTCTATACACGGCCGTTCCACCAAGCCACGCGTTAAACCTATTCTCAACTTTATCCCAGCGAGTACTACACTCGTACATTGTAATATCTATGGCACTGAAGACTTTGTCTTCTAGAGAGCCATCTCGCTTATACTCTGGGCGCTCTTTACGACGTAGGTCTCCTAGCTCTTCCGATACGGATTTTTCACTCAGCGCCTTTAGCCAGTCGGATTCACCATGTTTGGCAAAGTTGCCGCCAGCCAGTACTACACGCCCGATCTGAGTGGGGTGTGTGATTCTAGGGTCGCCAGCCTGAGCATATTCGTTAGGCATAATATGTTCGAGTTGCGCCGCACTAGCAGCTTGATGGTTTTGTACCGTCAAGGTCTGATTGTCGGGAGAGTAAGTTGCCCTCAACGTTCCTACTGTATTGTCATGAGTCTGCGCAAGTAGACTCATACCGCCTGCTAGGTCTGGATTGTTAGATAAAACTATTTCTCTGTCCTCTATGCTAGGGGTCAAAACTGTGTGGCCTTCTGAAATGCTCGTGTAGCTCATACTAGGGGCACTTTCGACCCGGCCTATGTATCCCACAAGAGGGCCGGTGTTATCACGTGCTAGCTTGGTAACTACGCCGGGTACTGTGAGATTTTCAGCACGTAGTTTCCCATCATCTGTAAGAGTCAGAACGACATCTTGATCAGCAATACGTATAAGGACTGGCTTGTCTTGGCTAAATGCGACTACATGCTGCGAACCTGCCTGTACTGTCTCTCTTGCAACATGATGACCTGTATCTCCATTGATTGAAATTGAAAACTCATCTAATTGATTATGCCGAGTCATATTCGCAAGAGTTGTCCCTGTTCGTCCTGCGCCTCTTGCTAGACTTATGGCGCCATTACCTAGCCCATGCAGGTGAGATCTGGCATAGTCTATGCCTTGCTGCACACTCTCTCTAATTAAGTCCGTTTTTGGAACTTCTAGGCCTGGTACAAGTACATCATAGACACTAACGTACGCACTACCATCGCGTGCAGCGTCAAATCTAGCAGGGCCCTCGGCAATTTGCACTATTGGTAACAATCCTTGATCATCTCTAGCTAAACACATGACACGGTTCGTATGCCTATTCGCGCCCTCACTATCTACCACATAGTGCCCAGCTGCCATGACCGCAAGTTTCTGTTCAGTAGTCTGTAGGCCGCTTGAAGACATGCCTTTGATCATATTTATGAGGCTATGTCCGCTATAGCCATAGGGCTGCAAGTGTCTATTTCTGCTCATAGCTGCGTCTATTTGTTGTCTGTCAGATACAATCTGCCAGTCACCAGCAAAATGACCACTTGTATAGTGAGACGATGTAGGCCAGGTGTCTATATCTTTCGAGTTACTATTAGGGTTAGCTCTTTCTATGAGACCACCAAGATTTGCTGGAGCTACACCACGTTCTTCAGTATACCTTTGCACTCTCTGTTCAACAGTTAGCGCCTCGCCTGTCTTTCTCTCACCTTTGGACATAGAACTCCTTAAAGGAGAGTATAATATCACTTTAGTACGTTAATGTCAATGTACCAACAACTCTTTCTGTTTTTTGCTAAATTTCGGTAAGGGCCACGTCTCAACTTCTGAACTCTCCCAGATACACTAAGTTACTATAATTGTATTATTAGCTATATTCTTATATCATTAGCGAATGTTTAAGTTGACTTCTGTAAACGAAGAAGCCCGAGAAGTTATTGCTACAGATATGGGGCAAATTATTAGAGACGCTGGCCAGCAAATTGGGAGGTACCCACTACCACGTAAAGGCCAAAGTCAAATGACCCACCAACAACGTCTAGAGATTGACATGTTGTGGGCGATAAGTGGTAGAGATGTTTTTAAGCCATTAAATCCTGAACCGAACTGTACGCCTTTAGCTAGCTACCTACTAGATAGACTACATAGTGGCGAATACCCAGGCGTTCCTAGCACACTAGAGAATCAGCTAGGACTCATAACTGCTACGGCGGATCTAGCGGTCGAGGCTCTGCAAGAATGCACTTTCTGGTTCACCGCAATAGAAGCGGTAGCTGGTAAGAAAGTGCCTGATAGAAAACTATTAAACAGCCCGGTTATCGCAACAGCTATGAGCTTTACTCAAACAGTAAACGTTGTGGTCAGAGATGTAGTAAGAGTTGGGATAGAGCTCGGCGAGCAAGTAGAGCTACCTCAGACGAGAGCTGGCTTTTTAGAGATGTTCTACCAAGCACCAGAATATCTCGGAGAGCGTGGTTACAAAAGTGTTGTAACCATAAAGGAAAGTCGCGCAGCAGAACAGCGAGGGCGATGCCCAGGAAGCCAGATAGATCCTACGAATAAAGAGAGCTGGTATAGGACAGTCGCCAGCGTAGTTATCCCAAGATACAGGAAAGACACCAGGCATAAATCAAAGCGCTGTTAGCCCTGTAGGCGAGCGCTTAACTTTGTTTTCCAAGAAGCTTGCAGCAATCTGGGCTTCTCAGGAGAGGAGCTATTTTGGAGTTTTACACGAGAGAACTCTAAGAAAGTCTACATACTGCGTACCGGGTCAAAAGCTAAAGAATTAGAAGTCGACCTTGTAACGACCTAAATCCTCAGACGTGGAGCTATTTTGAAATTTTACTGCGGAAGATTCCTGTTGCTGTACAAGTGGTACTGTTGCAGAAATAGCCGTAAAGTAAAATATACAAAAGAGCCCACGTGACAAGACTAAAGAGCGGCTTTTACCGACTCTTAGACTTGTTGGTCTGTGGGTTTAGGAGATTTTGATGGAGTCAGCGCCGACAATCTCTCGAAGTTTATCTATCACCCCATTTGTCGAATCAACTTTTTGGGGTAGGCGCAGGATCTGCTTGTCTTTGTCCTCTCCTAGCACCAAGACAACTTCTGTATCGCCACTACTCTTGTCTAGTTCTTTTTTGATGCTTGATAGCTTGGCGCTGTCTTTGGTGTCTGGTAGCCGTATATAGAGACGTGAGTCTTTTTGAGGGCCTGTTGAACCGCTTACTTGACCGTTTGGGCTGCTACTCCTCTTGGCAGTGGATTTACCTTTCTTAATTTCGGCTTTCTGGCCAGATGGCTTGAAGTCAGCGATTGACTCTGGAGTCAACTCAGAGGCTACATTAGCGATAATTTTTACTTCGTCACCTAGGTTACCGTCTCGGTCGCTAGCGTTAACTCGCCCATCTATAAACACGATCTTATCCTGTTGCCACAATTCGGGGTTTTCCGAGAATGTCCCCGGGAATACGATTACTTCGGTATCACCGGAAAAGTCTTCGATGCGTACGAATGCCATTTGCTGACCCTTTTTGGTCGTAATTTCTCGCGATTCTTGCACCAGTCCGCCTACTTTGACAGAAGATCCATCATGAGAGGGTTTGAGCTGGGCTATAGCAACCGTATTCTCGTCTAGATACTCTCTGTACTCACGCATAGGGTGGTCTGAGAGGTATAGGCCCAGTAGCTCGCGCTCCCATTGTAGAATCTCTTTTTTATCAATAGCTGGCGCCTGCGTCAGCTGCACACGGAGCTGTGAAGCTACAGCAGCAGCGTCGTCGCCCTCTAGACTGCCGAACAAATCGATTTGACCACTAGCTGCTTCTTTCTGGATCTTGCCAGCCATATAGATGATATCGTCAAGAGACTCCAGTAGCGTGCCTCTCGACTCGAACCTGTCAAATGCACCGGCCTTAATCAGACTCTCCCAGGCTTTGCGGTTAACTATGCTGGAGCTCACGCGGTGTACAAAGTCATCAATGGACGTGAATTCGCCGCCCTCGTCACGGGCACGGATGATTTCAGCAACTGCGCCATGACCGACGTTCTTAACAGCATCCATGCCAAAACGAATCTGTTTTGCTAAATCTGAGTCAGGCTCTTTGACAATCGAGAACTCATGGAAAGACTGATTGACATCTGGAGCTAGCACCTCAATATCGTGCTGCTGGCACTCCGATATCTCGATACTCAGACGATCAGTATCACCTGCATCACTCGTCATCAGTGCGGCCATGAATGCTGCTGGATAATGCGCCTTCAGGTAAGCTGTCTGGTAAGCGATTAGTGCGTAGCAAACAGAGTGAGATTTGTTGAAAGCGTAGTCGGCGAAACCTAACAGGTCTTGCCAGAATTTCTCCATAATCACTTTTGGGACACCACCGTGCTCGACGCCACCTTCGATGAACCTAGTTTCCATTTTGTCCATGACTTCGCGAATTTTCTTACCGATTGCTTTACGGAGTGTATCTGTCTCACCACCAGTGAAGCCACAGACGTCAGCTGCTATACGCATAACTTGCTCTTGGTACACCAGCGTCCCATATGTTGTGCTCATCGCTTCTTCGAACGCTGGGTGGGGTACCTCTATCTTTTCACGGCCGTGTTTGCGGTTAATAAATGAGTCGACTAGGCCTGTCCCAAGTGGTCCGGGGCGATACAGGGCCACCATAGCGGCGATGTCTTCAAACGTCGACGGTTTGAGTTTACGGAGATAGCTTTTGAGTCCGCTAGACTCTAGCTGGAAGACGCCAGTTGTATCACCTCGACTGAGTAGCTCGTACGTCTTTTTGTCATCAAGCTGTAGATTGTCTATATCAATCTCTACACCGTAGACCTTTTTGATGATCCTCAGCGTGTTCTTGATAATAGTCAGGTTAGATAGCCCTAGGAAATCCATCTTGAGCAAGCCGAGATCCTCTACCGGGTTCATGGAGTACTGGGTTGCGATGACACCTTTTTGCGCCATTTCAAGTGGAGTGTATTTGACGATGTCATCCGGGGCAATCACAACACCAGCAGCGTGTACACCGTGATTTCTAATCGTCCCTTCGAGGCGTGTTGCCATATCAAATACACGTTTTGACTGCGGGTTATTATCATATTCTGCTTTGAGATCATTATTCTCTTCTAGGCTAACTTTGAGCGGGATATGCCGCCCCTGAATCGGTGCAGGTATCATTTTAGCTAGTCTGTCTGCCTCTGCATATGGAACCTGTAGCACCCTGGACACGTCGCGTACGGCATTGCGGGCAGCCATCTTACCGAACGTCACGATGTTAGCGACACGATCTTCGCCGTATTTTTCGCTAACATAGGTGATAACCTCACCACGCCTCGTATCCTGAATGTCGATGTCTATATCAGGCATACTGATACGATCAGGATTCAAGAAACGCTCAAAAAGCAGGTCGTACTCTAACGGGTCTACTTCAGTTATGCGAAGCGCATAACTGACGATTGACCCGGCTGCAGATCCTCGCCCAGGCCCAAACACTATCCCTTGGTCTTTACCCCAGATGCAAAAATCCCAGACAATCAGGAAATACCCATTAAAGCCCATCGAATCCATGACCCCTAGCTCATACTCAGCCCTTTCCACTACTTCTTTGGGGCATAGCTTCCTGGCGTCCTTGTAGGATAGATCTTTTGAATCTGTCTCTGAAACGTCCCCGTATCGCCACGCTAAACCTTGATAGGTAAGTAGGTGTAAATACTCTTTCTCCGTTTGACCACTAGGAGTTGGGAATTTAGGTATGAGTATTTTATCCAGCTCTATCTCTATATTGCAGCGATCAGCAATCACCCTCGTGTTGCTGACAACATCTGGCCTGGTATCGGCCCAGCGAGCTATTACTTCTTCTGGTTTTTCGACATATAGCTCCCAGCCAGCGAGACTCATGCGGTCCGTATCGGCCAGGAATGATCCTGTCTGGACGCAGAGTAAGATCTCATGAGCATCCTCATCCTCTTTGTGTAGGTAGTGGGCATCGCTAGTCACTACCGCAGGTATGTCCAATTTGTCGGCAAGAGCGAGCAGTTTATCATTGAGCTCCGCCTGGCGCGGCTGATTGTGACCGTGATCCTGAAGCTCGATATAGTAACGATCGCCAAAAATACTCTTGTACCACTGAGCTATTTCCTCTGCTTTATCAGGTTGATCCTGGATAATATGCTCGCTGACTTCCCCGCCCATGCATCCCGATAGAGCAATGAGCCCCTCGTTATACTTGTCTAGTAGATCATGATCAACACGAGGCTTGTGGTAAAAACCATCTAGATTGGCGATGGTGCTTAGACGCATCAGGTTCTCATAGCCCTGATTGTTCATCGCCAGGAGAATTAAGTGAAAGCGTGAGCGATCCTTTTGAGGGTCTCTGTCTGTATGTTTACGGTTAGCTACGTACGTCTCCATACCAATGATAGGGTTTAGATCCCGTGCTTTGCAGCCTTTGTAGAATTCGATCGCACCACTTAAAGTCCCGTGATCGGTGATGGCTACTGATTTCATACCCATTTCTTTGATGCCATCAAGCATCTCGGGTATCTTTTGTAGCCCGTCAAGCAGACTGTAGTGCGTATGATTGTGCAAGTGCACAAAATCACTGGGCGCAAGTGATGACTTCGCCATAGCTCCGTAGATACCCTCCAAGTTTCTGGAACTATTATAACTCAATTATGGTCTATTATTTGCTGTAAAAAACACTCACTACATTGGAGGTAGAGTAGTTTTGGTCTCTACCATACTCAACATAAAAGCCACCCTGTTACCCTTGCCGCTACCAAACAATGTCCCACCTCTGAGCCCATAGCCTACTCCGGGATGTAGTAAACGGTTATCTGAGTAATTACCCGGCTCTTCGTAGCCTAAGGTGGTGCCCGACTGAACTATCAGCATCTTAGTTTCAGGTAGCTGGTATACAAAAGCCCCTAGGCCGCTCGATCTATGCATCATAGATAAATGGCATATAGTATTGCCTTCTTCGTGACCTTCAAGCAACCAGCGTGCAGCATCAGATAGATCGCCGACTTTGGCTAAAACTTGGCCAACTAACTTGTGGTAAAAACTCATGATATGGTCTGGCTGATTTAGCCTTTTCCTTGGCTGACCATCGAATTTTAGTACTTGCTGACACTCGCCTGTTAGGGGGTCTGTCTCAAAAGATAAAACTTGGTTTTTCGCTCCAATACAGGCACTAACTTCTTTTTCCCAACCATCATAAAGAGCACCAAAATCCACGACTCTTTCTTCGCCGGCTAATTCAACTGCGCTAGGTCTAGGGTGTACAAGCATAACCTAATTGTAGCATAAACAACGTTTAAATACTAATTACTGGCTTGCGTCAATAGTATTCTGTATAGTCTCGACGATTCCGCCGAAAATTGGTATCTCACTAAACAAAGATAAGACCCAAAGCACAAAACCAAGCACCAGTGTAGCGCCTATGGCACTACCAAGACCCACGAAGATGCCGCGTATGAAATTTATACGATATATACGACCCTCGCTGCTATAACCACTATCTATGATCATCTGGACAGCCTTGGCCACATCTTCGGCCTGTTTCTGCTTGGACTTGAGCGCGGGAGGGTCCTTTTTCCAGAATCTAAGTCTCATCTACTTCCTCTTCTAAACTGCTCTGCTACGGACTTCAGCGCGGCTACTACGGCTGCCGGGGTTGCCATGCTCCGAGCGAAGTTTGCGGCACTGTTGACATTTGAGGCAGCCTGCTCTGCTTTGTCCGCTGCTGCTTTGGCCTTTTTCAAAATCTTGTAGATGAGAACACCAATCGCGATATTCAGCATCATCTGAATAATGACTAGCACGAGCAGAATTGCTACAAGAACTGAATCTTCCATCCACAAAGACTACCACAATACCAGGACAAGCTGAATACGGCACTTATAGGGCTTTGTTGCCGTGGTCGCTCGTCAACTGTTATCATTTACCCATGAGTGAGAACATAGGCGCATTCTCTAGACGCAGCGAACCACTGGCATGGAGATATGTACTGACCCTGAGCCTCTCAGAGAACGTCGTTGTCTTAGGCTCTGTAGTCGATGCTGCACTTGCAGATTCCGAACGCTACCAGCCTTACTCAACATCTGTTTGTGATAGGTTAATTATACAAGGAAGGAGTACGGACGCGCTGCTTCAAAGCGCCGCAGTAGCTGAGTTCAGAAATTTTGCTGCTCCTATAGTTGAGCGGCTCGGCGTACTGTCTTGCACCCCACCGCGACTTGAAATAATGCCGTACGATGAGGTTTGGCCAACAACGCTTCTAGAGATCCAACAGCTTACGGACTAGCTCCTGAGTGAGCTTTGGGTTTGCTTTGCCCTGGGTGGCCTTCATGACTTGGCCTACGAAGAAGCCAATTGCTTTTGGATCTTCTTTGGCATCTGCTGCTGCGTCAGGGTTGTCGGTGATTAGCTGCTGGATAATCTGCTCTAACTCTCCAGTATCATTTGACTGGAGTAAATTACGATCATCCGCTAGCTGTTCAATATCTACATCAGATGTAACAGCATCAACCAGGAGCTCTTTAGCATTTGTAGAACTAAGTCTATCTTTGGCCACAAGACGCGCTAGCTGTTGCAGTCCTTCGATACCTGAAGCAACATCTATCCACGATAGTTCTTTGTCCGCTACTAGTTTGACGAGCGGACCAGCTATCCAGTTAGCAACAACCGTAGCTACTGATCGGTCATTTATCTGTAGTAGCACCCTGGTCGGCTCGGGATTCTCTATAAGGGTTTCGCTGACAGAACCTTTGAGGTCCAGCCCCTGGAGCTTCTCCCGCATATCGTCCACTGACATGTTACTTGTAGCCGCTATGTCTTCTACCATCTTTCTGCTAATTCTGAGCGGTGGTATGTCTGGATCTGGCATATAGCGGTAATCGTGGGCATCTTCTTTGGAACGCTGGCTGAACGTAACCTGCTTGGCATCATCCCAGCCACGAGTCTCTTGGGCTATCTCAGCCCCTGACTCCAGCTCGGCTATCTGTCGTTTGATCTCGTGTGCAACTGCGCGTTCTACATTTTTGAAACTATTGAGGTTTTTGGTCTCTGTGCGAGTACCCAGTTCGCCAGTTTTGCTGACACTGACATTGACATCAAAACGTATATTACCGTGGAACAAATCACAGTCCGATACACCGGCATTAAGCATGCGGACATAGAGCTCGCGTGCATATGCTTTGGCCTCTGCAGCAGAATGCATATCTGGATGCGATACGATTTCGAGCAGTGGTGTTCCAGCCCTGTTCAGATCAACTAGGCTATAGTTAGCGCCATCTGGATGAGTCAGTTTGCCAGCATCTGCCTCTAAATGAGCACGTTCTATGCGGATGAGTCTGGTGTTGTCGTCAACCTGTATCGGTATTTGGCCTTCACCAACTATTGGCTGATCAAACTGTGATATCTGATACCCAAGCGGCAGGTCCGGGTAGAAGTAATGTTTGCGGTCAAATCTAGTCACCTCTGCAATCTCCGCGTTTAGCGCTAGTCCTGCCTGGATAGCTTTACGCACAGCTACTTCGTTGAGCACTGGTAATGTACCGGGTAAGCCTACGCACAGAGGTCCGATAGTCGTGTTGGGTGCTGTATCACGCGCATCATTGTCTACTGCTGTAAAAAGCTTGCTAATTGTATTGAACTGGACGTGGCACTCTATGCCAATCGTTGGCAGGTAGCCATCAACGATATATTCATCTAGACTACTCATCTGAAACCTCATCTACTAGAGATATAGCCTGCCATCCGTACTCATCAATATCTTGCTTGTTGTAAAAATCTAAGGTCTTTGTTTTTGTGACGCTACCGACCTTTTTTCTTATAGTCCTCCCAGTTAAAGCTCTTGATTTATCATGCTCTATTAACTCGAGTGTGTCACCAGGCGAGCAATCGAAATCTGCCAGTCGCAGTTCAAAAGTCTTCTCTCCGTTCATAATCTGCTCAAAATACTCAATATCAATCTTTTTATAGTGCATAGCCATTAGACAACATCCAGATCTACGAGGCCTTTATGAAAAGCAGATAGAGCAGCTTGTGCCTGCTTTTTGGTCACTTCTAGATTTTCATTAACTACTCGATCGCTCATTTTGTGAGCCATCCAGACGTGGTCCTTTTTCGAAAACATCTTTTTAGCGGAAACGAGCCTCTGGGCAGTTGTCTTGCCGGTATACTTGAGGTCTTTGAGCGCTCTATCTAGTAGCTTGTCGGCGTCTGTGACGGCTCTCGCATATGTGGACTGATCGAGCATATACTGCTGCAGCTTCTCCCAGGAGTTGCGGTAGGACTGCTTGTCTACTTGTTGGCTTTTCCTCGAGGAGAGTGAAACAAAAGTTAGCACGAATATTCCTATCAGCACTAGTGTGATCAGAATGGTGGTCATAGTATTTCTCCTAAGGCCCGTGCCATGGACACGAGTTTGTCGTCTTCTCTCTGTCTTGCGAGCAGCTGCATACCGACAGGTAAGCCGTCGGTACTGAGCGGGATGTTAATCGATGGTACACCGACAAGGTTGGCTGTAACCGTCATAATGTCTGCTTGATACATCTTGACTGGGTCATCCATCTTTTCACCTATGCTCCAGGCAACAACTGGTGATGTAGGCATGACCAGGCCGTCCAGGTCATCAATGGCTTCGTTGTATTCCTTTATGATCTTGGTTCTTAGACGCTGAGCTTTTTTGTAATATGCATCATAGTAACCTGAGCTGAGCACATATGTGCCGATCATGATGCGACGTTTGTTCTCATCTAGAAAACCAGTTGACCTACTGCTGCTGTACGTTTGCTCTAAGTCTTTAGCATCTTTATCACTGTAGCCATACCGGATTCCGTCGTACCTACTGAGATTACTGCTGATTTCCGCCGGCACTAGGATGTAGTAGCACGGTAGAGCAAGTTCTATTGATGGCAAATCAACTTCAACGATCTCATGGCCTGCTGTTTTTAAGTTTTTGATAGCAGCAGTTACTGCACTATCTACCTGAGCATCCAGTCCGTGCATAGATTGCTTAACAACACCAAGCTGCAGAGGCTGGGAGACTTCTTGGGTGAAATCTTGATCAGCACTGATAGTTGTACCATCACGCGGGTCTTGAGCTGACATAACCGATAAAACTAGACCTACATCATCAGCATTTGTTGCAATGGCGCCTATACAATCCGTGCTACTCGCCATAGCGACAACTCCGTAGCGGGAAACCAAGCCATACGTTGGTTTCATGCCGTACACTCCGCTTAGAGCGCTTGGCTGGCGTATAGAGCCGCCAGTGTCCGTACCGATACTAAAGGGGACGATGCCTGCCGCAACGGCTGCTGCACTACCGCCTGAACTACCGCCGGGCACCTTAGTTGCATCATGAGGGTTTTTCGTGCTGCCAAAGTGAGTGCTTTCAGTTGATGCACCGTGGCCAAAGGCATCGAGATTCACTTTGCCAATTAGTACCGCGCCCGCGTCAAGTAGCCTCTGCAGACTGGTAGCGGTAATCGGTGACTTAAACTCGCCGAGTATGTTGGCGCCTGCGGTAGTGCTGCCGATATTTGTGAGAAAGTTGTCTTTTGCTGCGAATGGCACGCCAGCTAGTAGACCGGGGTCCTCTCCAGCTGCAATCTGAGCATCAATTTCTTTTGCGCGGACGAGCGCTTGCTCAGCGTGCAGCTCAATAAAGATGTTCAGATCATCGCACTCATCTGCCTTGTCTAAAGCCGCTTGAACAGTCTGCACAGCTGTCTTTTGGCCTGATTTTATACTTACGACTAGGTCTGAGATCATAAGACCCGCCTGACTTTGAACTGACCGTCTTTGCTATCAGGAGCATTCTTTAGCAGGTCTTTCTGATCTGTACTCTCAGTAACCTCGTCAGCTCTGGTCACATTCTCCAGACCTGTGACCTGCTCTGTAGGCTCATATTGTGAAACATCAATATCATCTAGCTGGTCTATAAACCCCAAAATCGACTCTAGGTCCCTCTGATATTTTTCAATTTCATCATCATTAAGTGATAGACGGGCAAGTACCGCTAGCTTCATAACATCATCTTTTGTTATTTTGGACATCTGTGAACTAATTATACGCAGCAAACCTCAGAAATTGAACTATTGTTTCGCCTTTAGCTCGTCAAGGTAGTCACGCAGGTCAGCTGCTTTTTCAAACTCCAGGTTAGCGGCATGAAGATGCATTTGGGCCTCGATCTCCTTAATGAGTCTCGGGATCTCATCTTTTGGTACCCCTTTGAGATCTCGTCGTACCTGCTTGCGATCCTTGTCTTCCTGGGATTCACCTTTTGGCATGGCGTCTTTGATGGCGCTGGCGACTGTTTCAGGAGTGATGCCATGTTTTTCGTTGTAGGCCTCTTGTACTTTACGGCGTCGGTTAGTCTCCTTTATAGCCCTGTCCATGCTACCCGTGATGCTATCAGCGTACATAATCACACGCCCGTCCTGATGTCGCGCAGCACGCCCAATGGTCTGTACAAGCGCGGTTTCAGATCTTAGGAAACCCTCTTTATCTGCATCAAGTATCGCAACAAGGCTAACCTCAGGTAGGTCTAAGCCTTCTCGTAACAGGTTTATGCCGACTAGCACGTCGTATACCCCGGCGCGCAAGTCTCTGAGTATATCGCTCCGTTCTAGCGTATCAACGTCACTGTGTAGATACTGGACCTTGATATCTATTTCTTTGAGATAATCTGTCAGGTCCTCTGCCATTCTTTTGGTTAGGGTTGTAACAAGTACCCTTTGAGATTTCTCTACTGTCTCACGTATCTCGGCTATAAGATCGTCGACTTGACCATCAATTGGCCGAACTTCCACAACTGGGTCCAGTAAGCCCGTCGGTCTAATAACCTGTTGAGCAGGCTCTGGGCTGCGGTCTAGCTCATAGTCTGCCGGTGTGGCGGATACATAGATGACTTGGTTTACATGGCCCTCAAACTCAATAAAATTGAGCGGGCGGTTATCAAGCGCACTCGGCAAACGGAAACCATGGTCTACGAGCACTTGCTTGCGGGCACGATCACCGTTGTACATACCACGCACCTGCGGGATCGTCATATGTGATTCATCAATCATTAGTAGATAATCATCTGGGAAATAGTCCAGAAGTGTCGCTGGCTGCTCGCCCTCTTCGCGGTTAGTGAGAAACCGTGAGTAATTCTCGATACCCTTTACAAAGCCTGTTTCCTGCAGCATCTCTAGGTCAAACCGAGTACGCTGCCCGAGACGCTGGCTTTCTAGAATCATGTTTTGTGACTCGAAATGAGTTATCCGCTGCTCTAACTCCTGCTCTATTTTTGGTATTGCTGCTTTGAGCTTGTTCTCTGGTGTGACATAGTGAGATCCCGGGAAGATGCGTATGCTTTCTGGTGTCGCAATCAGCTCCCCGGTTAGCGGGTCAATCTGAGCGATCCGCTCGACTTCATCACCGAAGAATTCGATCCGGTAGGCTAGCTCTTCAGAAGCGGGGAAAACATCTACTGTATCACCCTTCACCCTAAAAGTACTGCGAGCAAAATCTATATCGTTACGTCTGTACTGTATATCTGTTAGGTGACGGATGAATTTGTCACGCACCTTGCGCTCGCCGACCCCAACAGCCACGCTCATATCACCATAATCTTCAACAGAACCTATACCGTATATGCAGCTCACACTAGCCACTATCAGCACGTCTTTACGACTAAGAAGTGCGTCGGTCGCTGCATGCCTTAGACGGTCAATCTCCTCATTGATGTCACTATCTTTCTCTATATATGTATCAGACTGAGCAACATAAGCTTCTGGCTGGTAATAGTCGAAGTAACTTACGAAGTAGTGGACAGCATTACCAGGGAAGAAGCTCTTGAATTCGTTATACAACTGGGCAGCGAGCGTTTTGTTGTGCACTAGTACAAGTGTTGGTCTCTGCACCTGATGCACAATATTAGCCATAGTAAACGTCTTGCCAGTACCAGTAGCACCTAGCAGTGTCTGCTCTTTCTCACCTGCTTCGAGCCCTTTAACCAACTGCTCAATGGCGGTAGGTTGGTCACCCTTCGGGCTGTAGTTACTGACTAATTCAAAATTGGATGAATCCATTCACTATAGTTTAACAGGATTACTAGCCAGCGCGGTTTAGGAATTTTTGTGCGTCACATGTCAGGTCTTTGAACAGATCATCATGCTTTTTGAGCTCCTCGTCGGTGAGATCGGCATACTCTTCTTCGCACATGGCAATCACTTTGCGCACTAAACGCTCAGGGTCGGTATCAAATACTACTCTAGAACCCGCTGGCTCCTCGAGCTTTTCTAGTAGCTCTGGTATCAGGTCTGCTGTACCGCCTGTGCCGAGTAACACTCCGCAGGGCATATGTGCCTCAAGTGCAGTCGTGAACTCATGCATAGAGCCAAACCGCCCTCCCAGGGTTATAACTGCGTCACTGCTCTGCACTAGATAGACATCACGACCCACATACTGCATGCCGGTGAAGTTTATGTAGTCGAATACGCCAGTAGGTAGACGATACTTACGTACGTGCTCACGTAGGCTGGCTGCTGGGCTAAACCCAATGCTCTGACCACCGTGATCTACCGCGCCCCTGGCGCCGTAAAACGGCAGCCCAATGGTGGCACCAGTAGTAGTTACGTGACCTGCTTTAGCTATAGCAGCACCAACTAAATAGGCTTTATCACAACTCTGGGCCACGCTATCACCACTTGCTGCTCCGCTTATACAAATACTGTACTTCATTTAGTGTGCCTCCAGGTGTTCTGGTTCTATTAAATCGTTATCGAGCTGCTTTAGTATCTGCTCTTCTAGTACGTCTTGACCCATGTAGCGTATGAAGACTTCGTTCCATAGTGCTTCTTGGAAGTGATATATCTCGCGTTTTGCGTACGGAGTTTTGTTAGTAAAGCTAGCGGCAACGTCCATCATGTTGAATGTAACTGGTCGTTTGCCATGCATAACACCTACAAAATCGAGGTCTTTCCAGAATTCTAGCTCTGGAGCTATTTTATAAAGGACTTCTTCTGCATGCCGCCAGTGTAGATCCTCTGGCTGAACATGTGGCTGGAACACTTCGGGATGAACCTCATTCTCTAGCTTGCCGAAATAGCGCTGGATCACACGCCAATGTACATTGTTGCCTGCCATAACCGCTGCCTCTGATGGATCCGCTATGAGAGTGTTGACAAATATCTCGCCAAAGTTCGCTTTAACCTGCTGCATTTTGAAAAACGAGCTGTATAGACGTACTTCGTTCAGGTAGTGGAACAGCAGACTAGTAGCCCAGAGAGTTATGCCATCCAGGTGATCGACCTTCACAGGCAGCATGATGATGCAGCCCATCTCTTTACTATGTGTGATGTTGTGCTTTTTCTTGTGTACGAACCCTTCGGCCATATCTGCCCAACGCTCTGGCATAATGACGATCTCTATTTGGCGTGTCTCAAAGTCACTCGGGGTTAGCGTTTTGTATTTTTCGTTAAACTCGTTTAGCCACTCGCCGCCCTCGGAAAACCTCAGTGCTCCGAAAAGCTCAAAGATATTCTCGTTCTTTAGCATGCTATCGATACTCTTGTAGCCGAGCAGCTCCATCATCTGTGGTGGCGGAGTTTCTTTTAGGAAACGTTTTGCAACGCTCTTTTTCATCACCCAGCAGTCTTTGGGTACATCTGTTTTATCAGCTACTGTTTTGATCTTTGGTATGAGATCAGTCACGGTATCTTCTGCTGATCCACCTATGGCATCTCGCAGATGATCATTGTGCTCTTTGATCTTTGCCACCAGTGCTTTATAAAGCTCTGCGCCTGTGGTGTCATCGGGGTCTAGACCGAGCTCCTCCGTTTTCATACGCACCTTGCCGATTATCTCGGCTGTTAATCGTACATCAACGCTTGGGTGCCCGCTACGCTCTTCTAGTTGGCGCAGACTGATGCTAAATAGTGGCTCTTCTGCATAGAGCAGATCTGAAATAACTTTTGACATGTTGCGTCCAATTTTAGCATAAGCGGTATCAAGAATGTAGAGTATTAACAGTAGAGTGAAGAAGTTATCTACAATTACAGCTCTTAAAGCTAGATCTCAACTGCCGGCCCCGGGAAACAACCTAGATTTGTCATTAATGACATTATTGCAGGCTCTTGTAGATTACTATCTACAATCAACTCTTCAGAGGCTATGAATACACCTACCCTGCTAGCACTATTCTGGATATTAGCTATACCTCCAAGCGTAGAAATGCTAGCTAGCCGCTCACTTGTAAAGAAGCCATGCTCCTGCTGCCACTCTGCAGTGTTTGAGGGTAAATGTAGTTCTGAGCCGTCATACACGAATAAGCCTTCTAGTTGAGGGTGATTGCTGCTTACAACTGTCGTTCCGTCGCCAGAAGAGACAATGTTCATCTGTGCTGCACGCAGCGTAACACTACCAGCATCTATGGAGTACAGAGTTATAGGATTCAGTATAAGAGGGTCTTCGTTTGTGTATGGATGGACGTAGCTGTTCAGTATGGGGCTCCTCACAACTTCTGCAACTCCATCATTCATGTACCCAATGCAGAAACTAGGCAAATAGGTAACTGCAGAGCCACTCTGAAGCACCCTCTCTATGTCCTCTGAGGCGTCCATTAACCGGAGCATTTCCGCAGCCTCCATCTCATTAGCCCCTAACGGTAACCTTGATAGATCTTCTGATCCAGAACTGTTCACATCATTAACTGGAGTTGGCACGGAAGTAACTTCTACTGGTGTCGCTTCTTCACGATCGATGCCTCCGACTGGTTCTGAGGCACTGGCGCAGCCAAGTAATAGAAGTATAGATAAACTGAGGCCCTGGATAGCTCGTGGTAGCTTATAAGCGTCGCGTCTCACGACAAAATCATAACACTGGATACCCACTACTACAAATTCATGACTTGGATGGGCATGTCGTGGAGTTCTGCATCAGCGTGCAAAATGCCTGGCTTGGCACCTATGTGTTGAACGACACTGGTACTGTTGGCGCTAGCAAAGGTGATACACTCCTCGATAGATTTCCCCTGGGCGTACATAGCAGTAAACCCACTGCCGAATGCATCACCAGCACCTAGGCGGTCGATAACGGGTACATCTTCGTACATACCGGCTACGTATAAACTCTGCCCGTCGCATACAGCAACCCCATTGGGGCCGTCACTGACCACTGCTACTACTCCGGACTCTTTCGCGGCTGCTATAGCCAGCTCCTGCATGTTGTTGCCTGGGTACATCGTAGCTGTTTCTTCTTTGTTAAGAGCCATGATATCTACTTTGCCTATTAGCGGTTTGAGTTTCTCCGGCTCTTTTAGGTCCAGTGTCCCGGGATTAAAGGCCATCTTGACTCCTTGCTCGGCAGCATGTTCGATCACTTTTGTTGTTAGCTCAAACGTGCCGATAGATGATAGATACAGCCAATCGCAGTCTAGATGGGTGAAAAAGTCTTCGTGGCCCATATCAGCCTCTGTTTCGCCCTTTACACGGAGGATTGTCCGCTCGCCACCAGGGGCTAGCAGTATTACTGAATAACCAGTCTTTAGACCCTTGGCTACTGTGGTGTAGGTGGTATCTATATGCTCGTCAGCGAATTGCTTCATAACAGCTAGCCCCGCAGGGTCATCCCCTACGGCACCGACAAAGCTACTATGTAGACCTTGGCGCGCAAATGTTACGGCGGCGTTGCACGCATTGCCGCCTGTACTATATGTCGAGCTATCTAGATAAAGCTTATCCCCGAGATGTAGTTCTATAAAGTAGTCCCCATGCTCGTTGACCGGCGTCAAGATATCTCCTTGCAAATACACATCCTGCGTAGCAGCTCCGACTGATAGCACATGTACTCGCTCGTCTTGTTTCACCACACTACCCTTTGTTCGCTTTGCCACTGGAGTTATAGCTTTGGAGCTTCTCTTCTACTACTGCTTGAACGGCGTCTTTGACCTCGCCCATGAGCTTCATGACTGCGAACTGGTCAGGGTGCTCCTGAAGCTCTCGTTCGAGTGTATTTCTAAATGCTTTTCGCATATCGCTGTTAATGTTGATTTTGCTCACACCAATCCGTACTGCATCCTCAAAGAAGTGGCCCGGGGTACCTGAACCACCATGCAGACTAATGTTGCAGTGCTCAGGCATAGCGTCCCTAATCTGCTGAAGCAGATCTAGATCTAACACCTTTGGCACTGGATAGCTTCCGTGCAGGTTGCCAACAGCTGCTGCGAAGGTGTCGATACCTGTTGCGTCGATAAACGCCCTGGTGCCCTCGGGCGTGCTGAACGTCTTTTTTATCTCCTCGTAGTCAAAAGCCTCATCATGAACATTACTGGACCCACCAAAGTAATGTGGCTCGCTCTCAACTAGCGCGCCTGATATAACTCGAGCATACTCTACGACCTCCCTCGTTGCTGCGATTATCTCCTCATCAGGTAGCGGTTCTGGATCGTCCTTGTGCGCTTGAGAAATATCGATATGGATGAACTCATAACCTGCATCAATCGCCTCTTTTGCATTCTCGACAGAAGGGCTGTGATCGAGATTTATATACATCTCGATACCGTACTCAGCGATGTAGTTATCGACCATGTCACGAACATTCTGAATACCTAGCGCCTTTGCTTCTCCGGCACTGATCTCGACCATGACGGGTGCGTCGAACTTCTGCGCTGCACGGCATATAGCAATTAGTGTTTCTTGGTTATCTATATTGAACGCACCAACCGCGAATTTCTCGCTGCGAGCTCTAGCCATCAGCTCTCTGGCTTGTGCGCAGTTAGTACGTATTTGTTTTAGGGTTAAACTCATGGTCGCTATTGTTACATAAGAGTTACCAAAAAACCAATCCTCTTATGCTTTTATGCATCCCACGAGATACGTATAATTGCTCGTATGACTAAACATGAAATTCTCTTCTCGGATAGGACAGGCTCTACAAAGGCACTTACCGCACTAGTTATCGCGCTGGAAGACATAGCGCAGCCCCGGATCTCACCAGAAAATAGCCCACGCAGGTGGAGCGCACTGTCAACAGGCACTCCTTTAGCGCATGAGATATCCTACAGACAGCTCGCTGCACCTCCTAAATGGCTACTTAGACACTACACGGATGAGCAAGGTGTCTGCTCTATCGCAAATGATACTCTCGGCATACTAGTAACATTTGGCTCCGAGGAGAATTCTCAGCAGCTTTACTTTAGCGGTCTCGATACGTCGGCCGGCTCCCCACTTATGACGGATGTTAGAAGCATGCGGCGCCCTAACAGTATCGACGGGCTTGAAGTTCACAGTAGTGCAGAAGAGCTAGATCCAGATATAAACCTGGGTGAACTTTCTGCAACAGTTGTGGATATCTGTAAACACAAAGAGCCAAAGCCAGTGTCAAAACAAGAGCTACCACAAGAGGAGGGACCAACAGCCCCGGAAGAAGTCATCGAACTAGCAGAGGGATTTCTGCTCTACCCTGAAAGCTTAAGACTGCAAATCCCTAAAGGCTTAACCGATGAACAAGTTTCAAGGGCGATTAAGCATGCCAAGGCGAATTTAGACCAGCATGAATTTAAACTAACATCTCACAACCTCAGACTGACCACCAGCAGAGATAACAAACAGGGGCTGCGGAAGTACAACCTACAGTTTAGGCAAGGTAGGTTGCAGATAAGTAGCCTCGGTCGAGATGGATGGTTCCAAAATGATGGGGAGAACTGTCCTGGCATCAGAATCAAGACTAACGAGAGAGACGAAAGACTAACTGGCTACTCACGTGCCATGCTAGAGCACGTTGCCGAGAGAATCTTACTTGCTCTTAACCCACACGGTGATCTGACAGACGAAGCTTTTTAAGCTTTTCTGGTTAAACTATTTTTTACCTGAGCGTCCTAGGACTTCGTGGACTGCAATGATTACTTCTTTGTACGTTAAGCCGAAATGTTCTAGTAACTCGTCTGGTGTACCACTCTCACCAAAACGGTCTTTGACCCCGATGCGCTTCATATGCGCGGGATGATGCTCTGCTAGTAGTTCGGCGACTGCGCCTCCGAGCCCACCTGTTATCTGGTGCTCTTCGATAGTTACAACGCAGCCTGTCTTTTCAACACTGGTTAATATCGTGGCGGCATCGAGCGGCTTAATGGTCGGACAGTGGATCACCTCTACATCGATGCCTTCGTTCCAGAGCGACTCAGCAGCAAGCAGCGCCTGAAACGTGAGTGGGCCTGTTGCTACCACAGTGATGTCCTGTCCAGGCGTGTACACATATGCCTTGCCGATCTCAAACGGCGTCTTGTCGGTCGTAAAAACATGTGTTGACTCCCGAGCTAGACGCATATAGTTCGGCCTACTGTCTTCGGCCATAGCTAGTGTAGCCTTGCGCGCTTCCTCTCGGTCACCTGGGGCAATAACAACCATATTTGGGAGTGCTCTCATGATAGCCATATCTTCTAGCATTTGGTGTGTCGCACCGTCTGGGCCGACACTTACGCCGGCGTGGGATCCGATAATCTTGACCGGCTGATCGTTCAGACATATGGTCGTCCTTATCTGCTCCCAGTTACGCCCTGGGCTAAATGCTGCGTACGAGCTACAGAATGGGATAAGCCCTTGGCTGGCCATACCGCTACTCACAGTGACGAGGTTCTGCTCTGCTATACCTACTTCGTAAAACCTATCTGGATGCGCTTCTTGAAATACACTCATTTTAGTAGAGCCCGTAAGGTCGGCGCATAGCGCAACGACGTTTTCATCTCTATCGCCGGCTTCTTTAAGCCCATCACCGAAACCTGCCCTCAGAGCTTCGCGGGGATTATCTTTAGTTATGTCCTGCAAATGGTATTTTTTGTCAGTCATTACTCATGCTCTCCAGTAATTTTTCCGCCGAGAGATCGCAACTCTTTCATCGCTTCTTTTGCCTGTTCATGGTTAGGGGGCATACCATGCCAGTGGAAGTCATACTCCATAAACTCTACGCCCTTACCCGCTACAGTATGGGCAATGATAACTACCGGCTGGTCCATGATGGCTCTGCCCATGGCACAGGCATCTATCACGGCCTCAATATCGTTGCCGTTTATTTCTAGGACGTGCCAGCCAAATGCCTCCCATTTGGCTTTGAGATCCTCTAGAGGCATGACGTCTTCTGTGGCACCGTCTATTTGTATGTAGTTACGGTCGATAATACCTATGACGTTATCCAGCTGGTACTTGTTGGCGAACATGGCGGCTTCCCAGATGTTGCCCTCATTTAGTTCGCCGTCTCCCATCATGCAGTAAATCCAGCGGTGCTTCTGGCCCTTTTGCTTCATAGCTAACGCCATACCACATGCTTGGCTTAAGCCTGAACCTAGCGGGCCACTAACGTGTTCGACACCTGGCAGTTTATGTCTCTCTGGGTGACCTTGTAGCCGTGAGCCTAGTTTGCGGAGTGTTTTAAGTTCGCTTTTTGGAAAATAACCAGACTCGGCCATGGCTGCGTACCTGATAGGAACCGTATGACCATTACTGAGAACGAATATGTCGCGCTCGTCCCAGTCCGGGTTCTTTGGGTCGTGCTTCATAACATCAAAATATAGTGCTGTTAGGATATCTGCCATGCCGAGTGGCCCGGCAGTGTGCCCGCTACCTGCTGCTTCTAGCATCTTTATGACGTCTTTGCGTAGACTATTAGCTACCTTCTGCAGGTCGGTAAGCGATCGTTTTTTTGCGTTGTAGTTGTTTGCTTTTGCCACTTTTTATTTGTACTCGTTATATTGGTTATGATTATACACCAGAACTGTGCGGTTAACCATAAGAGTGATCGTACAAGGACACTCCTTGTAGCAGCCTACTTAGCTGACAAGTTCGATCAGTTCTTTGTAGGCGGCATCAGGATCATCCGCGTGCTGTATAGCCCCGCCTACATTGAGAACAATAACCCCAGCTGATTTTATTTGCCCTGCATTCCGGGCGTTAACCCCACCATCCCAAGCAATTTCAGCGTCCGGATTGATCTGTTTTATTTCGTCAACTTTGTGAAGTAGCTCGAGCTGCGCTGTACCGCCGTGATGACCCAGTTTGCCACCGAATATTAGTACATGATCACTTTTTTGGATTAATTCTTTGACATTTGCTGGCTCTGTCTCTGGGAGCAGTGCTACCCCGACGTCAATCCCAAAGCCATGTAACTCATCCATCATTGCTGCTAGATCACCATCGGCTTCTGCGTGCACAATGGCTAGATCTGGTCGCATGGATACAATCGTCTCGATGTGTTCTGTAGGGTTTTTGTACATAATGTGTAGATCCACCTGTACGTCTTCTGGCATCCACGCCTGGATCAGATTGATGCTAGTCACACCTGTGAAATCACTATCCATAAAATCTATATGCACACGGTCACTCAGACGAGAAGCAACTTCCATCTCAGCACGATAAGCGTGGGGATCGCTAGCTGTTATTGTCGGGCATATCGTACACATGATCGTCATTATAATAACAAAATGATTAACCAAGGGTAGTATATCGGGTAGAATAGTACAGAGCTTGAACGCTTATGTTTTAACATGCTCACAAACTTTATACATGGCTAAGAAAAAAATCGAACCGGCATCAAAGAGTAAAAAGAAGGATTTCAAGATCTCTTCTAAGAATAAACAACTCCTTAAAAAAGAAGGGGTCACGATTGCTGATATAGAAAAGCAGGCCAAAGATAACCAGCCAGCCACAATCACTACCGGTACAGGCAAGAACAAACGAGTGACAGAAGTAGCTGATACTGAGGATGTGTTGCAGGAATTCAAGTCAGACGAAGACAGAGCTACTTACATGAAAGAGCTCGCCGAGAAAAAGAAATATTTCGTCGACGTAAAGCAACGAGGCCGGAGATCCAGACTGCTTACCTTAGGCTTCAGCTTACCAAAGAAAAAGCCCAAAAAAGAAAAACAACCCTACGATTCAGCTGAGGCTAAACAAGAAAAGAAAAAGCTCGGCCTGCCTGTCGGCAAAAAGAAGGCAGATACCAAACCTGATCCTAAAAAATCTGACAAAAAAACAGAGCTGAAACAAAAATTAGACTCAGACATAAAAAAAGACCACGGGCACAAGAAAATTGGCAAGCTAAGTATCGGAAAGTTATTCACTAGAAAAAAACGGGATACCAAAACCAAAAAACAAGAACCAGAAATCAAAAAACCCACCAAACAGCCAGCACGTAAGTCAAAGAAAAAGCGGACACCACGCCGCATGAGACTACTCGGCTACTTTAGGCGTAAGCCCAAACAACCAAAACCCAAAGTCATCAAATCTACTACTAAGGACAGGCTTCAGGGAGTGAGTAAGAAAGCGAGTATCTCAGAGATCGCGAAGCAAAAAGAGGCCGAGAATCCCAAGGGACACGGTAAATCAACCGACAAAACATCTGATCGCCAAGCACTAAAACGCGCCCGCGCACGGATAAAAAAACTGCAGGACAAACCGCATCATATCCGAAATGCCATCATCATCCTGGCAGGTGTAGCCTTCGGCGTGGCAGGCGCCATTATCTACCTCCAAGCCTAAATACCATATGCTGTAGGTCCATCATTTTTTGATGCTTTAACGCAATTACTTGGTCATTTTTATTAATGATGGGTGGGTCACCCGAGTTCGTCGAGCTGCTGCAGCCGTCTCACTCGGCGTGCTATAGATTCAAAGGGTGTCGATAGCCAGGTTTCAACAATTCTAAACACCTTTTCCGGATCATTCTTCAGCTCGTACGCGGGCAGCGCCAGCACATTGGCGTCATCGTCGTTACGGGACAGTCTCGCCTGCTCTTCGTCCTGCAGAACGACTGCTCGGATGCCTTTGAACCTATTGGCAGCTATTGCCATACCCTGCCCAGATCCACATATCAGAATGCCACGGGGATCATGGAGATCACTGGACAGCATATCTGTCACAACCCTAGATGCAAATACGGGAAAGTCGTCGTCCGATTGTGGCTTTCTAGCGCCCTCATCAACGACGTCATAACCTACTTTTTGTAAGTACTTTTCTAGCTTCTCCTTTAGCAGGTAACCATTATGATCAGCACCGATAAAAACTTTCATTCTAGCTGTGCAGGCCCTTACCTACATCTGCGACAAGCTCTACGAGCCTATTGCTGTAACCCCATTCATTGTCATACCAGACAACAAGTTTCACCAGGTTGCCGTCAACGACGTTAGTTAGAGGCAAATCAACAACCCCGCTGTGGCTATTGCCAACAAAGTCACTGCTGACGAGCTCTTCTTCAGTCACGCCAACAATACCTTGGTAGTAAAGACTGGCTGCCAGCTCTCTGAGCTTGTCATTGACCTGCTCGACCGTCGTATTGGTTTTGAGCAGCATAGTGATGTCACTTGCACTGCCAACACTCGTTGGCACCCTCATGGCTATACCGTCAAACTTACCCTTGAGACTCGGGACAGTCTTTGTGACAGCAATGGCTGCACCCGTAGTGGTCGGTACGATATTCTCGGCAGCCGCTCTGGCGAGTCGCATGTTTTTAGGGTTCGGACCATCGAGTAGATTCTGCGTAGATGTATAGCTATGAACTGTCGTCAGCATAGCTTTCTCCACACCGAATTCCCTGTCCATGATATCCATGATGGCTGCGATACTGTTTGTCGTACAACTGGCGTTACTGATGATATTTGACTGGGACCCTTCTAGGTCTTTTTCATTGGCACCAATAACAATCGTTTGCGTATCTTCATCCTTGGCGGGTGCGCTAATCACAACACGCTTTGCACCAGCAGTGATATGGGCACTGGCTTTTTCAGTCGTAGTGAAAAATCCTGTAGATTCAATAACCACATCGATATTACGATCTGCCCACGGCAGATTAGCTGGATCACGCTCAGCAGTTATCGGAATCTGTACACCATCTACGATCATTCCATCGTCGTTAACTGATACGTCGTGATGGAATTCACCATAATTAGTATCATGCTTTAGTAGATGAGCTAACACTGCATTCTCTGTCAGATCATTAATAGCAACGACCTCTACGTCGTCACGTTCAAATGCAATACGAAATGCTGCCCGGCCTATACGACCAAACCCATTTATAGCCACCCTAGTTTTCATAGTTTTTGTTACTCCGGTTATGCTTATTTACTAATAGATTATAGCTGACTAGTGTTAACAGTTCAAAGCAGATTGTGCTCGACTATGTAGTCGAGCGGTATTTGATGCGTATCGTACGTAATTGCATCATGTAGCTCCTCTGGTTTGCACCATTTATACTCATCATGCTCCCAACTAATTTTTATCTCTGGGTTATCTACATGAATCACATAAAAGATAAATACAACGTTGTTTGAGCCGTAATCTGCATGCTCATACATGTGCGTCGATGCGTGGACGAGCTTGGTGTCAGACGGGTGCATGATCAAGCCTGTCTCTTCAGTTAGCTCCCTGAGGGTTCCATCTGTATACGATTCTTTGGTCTGGTCTACCATGCCGCCCGGCAAATCCCATTCTAGTGGACGCCGAGGAGCAGTCTCCCCACGGAGCAAGATTAGTACGTCTCCGTCTGCGTTAACAACAACGCATTTACCTACATAGTGTGTCTTGGTCATTACTCCAGCATACCATCTGCCCAGGCGGCCACGTAGCGTGCTGACCGGGACTCGCTCATCCCTTTTTCAATATCTAGCGCTTGGCTTCTAGCCTTTTCCTTATCAAACCAAGACCAGCCGTCTATCTCTTTTGCTTCTGTGTCACTAAATGCTGGTCCGTCAGGATCTAACTGAAACACGCTACAGTGGAAGTAATATAGATCCCATTCACCTTTACCACCGTTTATATCGCGTTTCAACAGCCTGAGATCACTTGGCTCGATGACTACACCGCATTCTTCGTGCATTTCTCTGGCTGCCGCTTGCACTGCTGCCTCTACGAGTTCATCTGGATCATCGCGTACTTGTAGCCAGTCTTCTAAACTATCGAACACCTTTCCACCAGGGAGCCTCAGATCATAGCTACCTGCTAGTTCATGGCGAGACTCTCTGTTCAGTAGTAGCTTGTCATTGTCCACCAGCATAATCCTCACGCCTGGAGTACGACGTGCTAGCTCAAATATTCTGCCATCCTGCTGCTCTTGCTGCTCAAGAGTCCAGATAGTACCCTTAAACCTAATATCCCATTCAGACATTTTTCCTCTGCTTTTCTCTGAACTTTAGGTATTCAGATCTACTTTTTAGTGATTCGGGATCATACTTTTCATCTAAAAACACGCGGCCGTTTAAGTGAGCTATTTCGTGCTGGACTACCCGGCCTTCTAGCCCTGACAGCTCCTTGGTCATTTCACTGCCACTCTCGTCTGTGTATTTGACTGTTACTTTCTTGGCCCGAGTAACATTTGCAAATAGTCCTGCTTCTGCGACGCTCAGGCAGCCTTCGTACATCTTAGTTTTACCCGCAGAGTGAACAATTTCTGGGTTAAACATTACGTACTCTGCTGAACCAGACTGATCAGGTCGCGCCTCTGTAGGCCGTACGGCTACGATAGATATGCGGAGGTTGTGACCCACCTGGTTTGCAGATATACCTACACCTCCCATAGCATCATTAATCTGACGCATTTTAGCAACTATTTCATTTATCTCGTCAGTGCCTATTTGATCGATAGACACTGGCTCGCAAACAGCTCGTAAATGCCCCGACCCAACCTGAGTTGCTACTGTGCTATTCATGCAATCATTATACCAATCATGATGGCAAGATTTTGCCTAAAGGTTTACCACCAGGGGTTTTCGTTGGCGCGGTCTATGCATTCGTTGATGATCTCCCACGCTTTTTCTGGGCCTTCGAAACCATTGACCTTAGTTGTACCTGGTTTCTTAAGATCTTTGTAGTGGTTGAAATGATGCTCTATCTGCTTTTTCCAGGCGTCGCCGAGCTCGTCGATGTGATTGATGTCACCGTAGTGACGGTCATCGCTAGCCACACATACGACCTTGTAATCCATCTCGCCGCCATCATCAAAGAGTACTATGCCGATAACCTTTGCTTCTGGGACCACAAGCCCCATGGGTAGCGGCTCAGCAGTCACGACCAGTGTGTCTAGCTCGTCACCGTCCTCGTCTAGTGTTTGTGGTAGAAAACCGTAGTTCACGGGCTTTGCAAATATACCTGGCTCTATACGGTCCAGTACGAAGTAGCTTTTATGGCGGTTCCACTCTGCCTTGAGCATGCTACCTTTAGGGATCTCTATGACAGTCGCTACCGTCTGATCGTCATTTACTGGTTTGATGTCATTAAATGGATACGCCACTTCTGCACTCCTAGTGTTACTTTCTAGATATTATAGATAGGGTGCCCTAGTTGAGCAACGTTACTTTTACATGTCTTGAGAGTAAGTTACGAGTGAACACTGGCACATCTACTACGTCAAAGCCTTCCATCCCTAAGTCTAGTTGCGGACAACCTATAAGCTCCGAAGGTGTCCAGTTGGATGTTCCGTTTAGGAAATCATCTATAAGTGCGTCCTGGCAGTCCGGGTCTTTGACTAGGTTTGCTGCGTCCCCCTCGTCTCTATGCTCTAGCCGGACAACTTCGTATGTAGTCTCATCCTCAGTTGGCTCACGCCCAAGTATTTCTAGAGCCCTACGTCTTGCTCTTTCATGTGCGCCTAGGCTCAGGTAAAGACCAAGCAGTAAGTGAGAGCTCAGCTCAGATGCGATAATTCTTTGGTATTCCCCTCTGCCGTTATATATCAAGCATCTATCGGCATTATCTAGCGCTATTCTATCTGTTTCTTCGCCAACTAGAGGCCTCAATACTGGATCATTCGCATAGTACGGCACATGAGTGTTAACATCAGCGCTACGTATATGAAACTGTTCAGGTATCCAAGACGGGTGGTCATGACCAGATAGTTGTTGCAAGCCAAGCTGACCAAAGTCCTCAAGTAGCAGATCGGTTTTTTGTGCTAGTTGCTCAGGACTAAGCTGCTTCCACAAACCAAAAGCGGTTACAATCCTGTGTAGAGAGCCTGTATCGACATGGAACCCGCCATCAATACACTTTGCCATTTCATTCCCAAGCGTCGTCTTACCAACGCCTGCGGGTCCATCAATAGCGATGTCACGAGCACTGCTCTCAAACTTTATTTTTTGCATAAACTAATGATATATTACATGATTTAGAAGTAAAGCATGAGCTTTTGACTCGATTTCAGCTGACTTATCTAGTCTCTAAGTGCTCGCGGATGGAGAGGGCAGCTGACGCGCCTTCGCCGACAGCACTAGCTATCTGCATAGTGGCGCCGCTCCGTACATCTCCTGCACAGAAAATGCCTTCGATATTTGTCTTGAGCTTGTTATCAGTTTTTACAAAGCCATAGTCATCTAGTTCAACGCCGCTGCCTTCTAGGTAATACGTCACTGGGCGTAGGCCAATGAACACGAACACGCCGTCTGTTTCGATGATCTTTTCTTCGCCGTTGTGAGTGCCTTTTACAGCTGTTACATGATTATCCTCACCGACTATTTCGTCAGTTGTGGTTTGCATGTGGACCGTGATCTGGTCGTGATTCTCAACCTCGTGTACGAGTACTTCGCTGGCCTTCCATTTGTCACCGCGGACCAATATGTCTATATGTGATGCGAACTTGGTTAAGAAAAGTGCTTCTTGAGCAGCGCTGTTACCACCGCCGACAACTACTAGCCGCTTGTCCCTGTAAAATGCACCGTCGCAGGTTGCACAGTTGTGCACGCCCTTACCATAAAACTCAGATTCGCCTGGTATACCGAGCTTCTTCCACTCTGATCCTGTGCCAATTAGCACTGTTTTGGCTCTTTTGACCCCGCCTGCGAGCCCTACCCTAAACGTATCGCCGTCTTTGGAAATGTTTTTAACCTCGTCTAGTTCTATCTTTGCACCAAAACGCTCTGCTTGTTGCTGCAAGTTATCTGCTAGCGCCATACCCTCGATACCTTCTGGGAATCCGGGATAATTATCTACTTTGTCAGTAATGGCTGCCAGACCACCGATAATGGCTTTTTCAACGATAAGCGTACTGATATCTTCACGCGCTGTATAGACAGCTGCCGCCAAACTGGCAGGACCTGCCCCGACCATGAGTACGTCCCAGATCTCTGAGTCTTCTTCTTTAGGAGCCTCTTCACTAGCCTCTACTGGATGATCTGCAGTGCCTGTATTGTTGTCCACTGCTGGCAGAGTAAAGTCACGAGTTCCTTCGACAGGAGTGTTATCTACGAAAAGTGCATTGAGTGTTGTCATATCAGGATGCACCCAGAAGTTATCACCAACAAACATCGTAGGTATTGTTTGATTACCGTTAGTGCGTGCAACCATTTCTTCGCGCTTGCCAGGTTCATCGACGTTGATATATTCGAATTCGATGTCTTTGGACTTTAACCAGTCCATTAGTTTGTGGCAGAATGGGCACCAATCTGCACTATATACACTTACCTTATCCATAGCTTACAGTCCTAGAGCAGATGATATGTCTGCGAACTTAGGTCCATTTACCACCTGCTCATTGCCATCAGTGTCTGCAATGATAGTTACCGGCACCTGCATACTGCCGCTTTTGGCAATGACTTCGGCTTGTAGTTCCGGGCGTTCCTCTAGATTGACGTTCTGGTACTCAACACCTTTGCTATCAAGCCACTTTTTTAGGGACGCGCATGATCCGCAATGAGTTGTGCTGTAAACAGTTACTGTTTTT